>JAQTRI010000057.1 GCA_028711905.1 Candidatus Wallbacteria bacterium
TCCCTTGGATGTTTGTTCCGGGCCCGCCTACAGCATCGCCTTACGGCTGAGATTGACCCTGCCCATGGAGTCGATTTCCACGCATTTCACGGTCACTTCGTCACCGACATTGACTACATCCTCAACCCTGTTGACGCGGTTGCTGTCCAGCTGGGAAATATGAACCAGTCCTTCCTTGCCGGGAAGGATCTCAACAAAGGCTCCGAAATTCATGATCCTCGTAACCCGGCCCTGGTAAACCTTGCCCACTTCAGCTTCAGCGGTCAGATCATTGATAATCCTGGCAGCTTTAGCCGATTTTTCCGCGCTGTCGGAAAAGATTTTCACCAGTCCGTCATCCTCGATGTCTATTTCAACATCGCATTCGGCTGTGATCTTTCTGATCACTTTTCCTCCGGGACCGATGATATCCTTGATCTTTTCAGGATCAACCCTCATAGAAGTGATCCTGGGAGCAAACGGGGACAGTTCCTTGCGCGGCTGAGAAATGGCCTCAGCCATTTTCCCGTGTATAAAAAGCCTGGCTTCCTTGGCTTGTGCCAGGGCTTCTTCCATGATGTTGAAATCAAGACCTTTGATCTTAATATCCATCTGCAGGGCCGTAATCCCTTCAGCAGTGCCGGCCACCTTGAAATCCATATCTCCGTAATGATCTTCCAGGCCCTGGATATCTGTCAGCACTGTGTAATCAGCACCTTCCTTGACCAGTCCCATGGCAATACCGGCAACGGGTTTCATCAAAGGAACACCGGCGTCCATCAAAGCCAGAGATGTGGCGCAGACAGTTGCCATAGATGAGGATCCATTCGATTCAAGGATCTCTGACACCACGCGCACTGTATAGGGGAAAACCTCCGGATCCTTTGGCAGCATTTGAGCGATGGCACGCTCTGCCAGAGCTCCATGTCCGATTTCGCGTCTTCCAGGCCCGGTAATCCTCTTAACTTCACCCACACTGAACGGGGGGAAATTATAGTGCAGCATGAAGTTCTTTTCGCCCTCGATGCCGAAAGCCTCGACAATTTGAGCATCGCGCGAGGTGCCGATCGTGACTACTGCGAGAGCCTGGGTCTGCCCACGGGTAAACAGGGATGAACCATGCACGCGCGGGAGCACATCCACTAAGGACTCTATTGGACGGATGTCTTTGACCCCTCGACCATCAGCCCGGTATCTTTCCTTGGCGATCAGGTATCTCACTTCATCGCCAATCAGAGCTTCAACAGCGTTTTTGATGACATAAGTCTTTTCGTCTTTGTTTTCGTCAGTTAATGAACTCGAAAAATGATTGAGGATTTTGTTCGAAACCTCATCCAGCTTCCGTGCCCGTTCGATTTTTTCGTTGACCTTGACAGCCTCACGGATTTCCAGGCGGAAGGTTTTTTTAATTTCTTCCTCAATTTTCTGATCTGTGGGAACCTTGGTGTATTCCTTGATTTTTGCGCCAACCTTGGCCCGCAGTTCTTCCTGGATAGCAACGATTTTCTTGATTTCATCGTGTGCAATGCGGATGGCTTGCAGCACTTCGGCTTCACTGGCTTCCTTCGCCCCGGCTTCCACCATGGTGACAGCGTGTTTCGTGCCTGCCACGAAAATGTCCAGCTTGCTCTGTTCCAGCTGGTTGTCATGAATGTTGACTATGTATTCATCGCCGATCATCCCCATCCTGACAGCTCCCACCGGCCCGTCAAACGGGATGTTGGAAACAGCCAGAGCCGCTGATGCGGCGGTGATGCTCAAGGCCTGCGGTGAATTATCCTTATCCATGGTCAGGGGGGTAACCATGATCTGCACTTCCTCACGGTAATCATCCGGGAAAAGCGGTCTGAGCGGACGGTCGATCATTCTGCCTGCCAGGATCGATTCTTCCGGAGGACGGCCTTCACGCTTGAAGAATCCTCCAGGGATCTTTCCAAAAGCATAGGTCCTTTCCCTGAATTCAACGGACAGGGGAAAGAAATCCTGGAAGGTTTTCAACGGGACTGCGCAAACAGTAGCCAGGATCACGGTGTCCCCATAGCGAACTACGCATGATCCGTGCGCCTGTTTGGCAATGCGCCCTGTTTCAATTAAAAGGTCGCGCCCGCCGATTTTCATTGTGACATTGCATACTGCCATTCCTTAACTCCTAACCACGGATGCTGAGTTTTTCGATCAGCTGTCTGTATTTGTCGATATCGCGTTTTTTCAGATAACGGAGAAGCCTGTGTCGTTTGCCGACCAGCTTGAGAAGACCCTGCCTTGAATGGTGATCTTTGGCGTGGGAACTGAAGTGGGTGTTCAGGTTTTTGATCCTTTCCGTAAGCACAGCGATCTGTACTTCGGCTGACCCGGTGTCCCTTTCGTGGACAGCGTTGCTCTTGATGACTTCCTGTTTTTTTTCCTTGGTGATACTCATGGTAAACCTCCTCCACCGGGTCAAGCAGTTTCCCCCTAACCCGGGGTAATCATTGATCCTTAACCCCACTAAGTGGCACAACCTGTTACAGTCCTGAAAACAGCTTAAAACAAGCAGCTCACTTTGCAGTGAAAAGGCTCAATGCGCTGATTGTATCACAGAGTTTCAAAAGCACTCAACAGATGGTGGAATATGACCACATACCAATGCCACGGAGACGATTAAGAAGTCACCCTGACGCGCTTTGATCGCAGTGCATGAAAAGAATAAGGGCTATCATGCCAGCGGTTAAGGATATTGTCAAGACAAAAGCGTAGACTGTCACCAGAAATGCCGGAGCAGCGAAAAAAACCGCAACCATAAAGGCTTTTTCCTGATTTTTCGGACTGCATCCGATTTTTTGACCGGCCAGATTCAGCAAAGCTGACACAGGCAAAAAAACCGTTATCAGAGATAAGGTTTCATGCTGTCGGAAAAAAAAATCATCCACTGCCTGCAGGTTGAGAATCCCGGCAGAATATAACCAGCAGACCAAACCGAAAAATCCGATTTTGTATGATATCCGCATCCAGCTCTGATTCCTTCTGAGCATATAAGCAAGAAAGAAACCGGAAAGAGCCAGCAGACCTGACCACTCGGCCGGCCCTGATCTTCCGGGCGCTAAGATAATTTCGCCGGCAATGGCCGCGATTCTGAACAATGCCGTCATCAGCACAACCGGAACTGTGACGGACCTGAAAAATTCAGACCATTTTTTATCATTGCTCATTTCAATCACCGTAATTTACAATCACTAGTTGAGTCACTATTCATTCCCCCTGAAAAAACCATCCACTCTTTTGCGGCCGGCAAAATCAATCACATTGCGCTGAAAATCGTCCAGTCTGGCTTCCCTGCCGATATCATAATCGCAGAACCATGCCTGAAACCGCGAAAGCTCCCCGGCCCATCTCAGGGGATCGGAAGCAGGATGGAACACCTTGATCTTCATCTCCCCTGCTGATTGAAAGATCGGTTCATCATGATAAAGATAGTAATTGAATGGATCGAAAACCACCCTGCCTGAGGTTATTCCGGAATCAGCCAGAAAATCCATCAGATCAGGAACCAGGTCAGGGTTGCTGAATTGGACTATCCTCATGCGATGCCCGGGCTTGATATCCAGTTCCCTTAACTTCCGCATGAACTCAGGGTTTATCAGCCAGGAAGTCACATTTTCCGGTGTAATCACATGAGCAAAACCTGATTCTGAATCCATCTTGATCTTCAGCTCCAGCACCCGGTTGCGGTAAAATTCCAGTTCCGATCCTGTTTCGGTCAGGGGTCGAAACTCGGCTGGAATGAAACGCGCACTCGCGAGCACTCCTGAAGCAGCCGGAAAAACCGACAGATCCGCAGCAAACCGGTTGTTTCCCTTAAATTCACCCTGATACAAATAAATTGCACCCTGCCTGATCAGCTGTTCCGGGATCCTGAAAACCGGGTATGGGAAAGCCCCTGTGCCGCGCTGCCACAGAACAGGCAGCACAATAAAAAACAGCGCTGCAGCGGCATGACGCCAAAGAATAAGGCTCTGACCGGGTGAAGCCTTTCGATAAAGTCTGTCATTCATCCGGTACCACCTGATAAACAACGCATTCTATTCCTTCGTGAATCCCGCGATAAACCTGGCGCAGCATTGGCGGGGGCGAAGCAACAAGGGCCTGACTCTGACCGAAAAAGTCCCAGTACGACTGCTCGATAATGATATAGTCGATTTTCCGGTCCCGTAAATAATGCCGGAACTTTTCGTCAACAGGCGCAAAATCATGCCATTTCCCTTTGAGCCTGAACGCCACCCACGGAGAACGGGTCATGATATTTTTCCCGCTGAAATCAATATTCCCGATCTGCCGGACCAGACCCCGATTGGCTCTATATGTCGTGCGCTCCAGAGCGGATAAATAATCCGGATGCAGGACAAAAACCGCCAAGCCGGTTAGAATCACCAGGATCTGGGGGCGCTTAATCCTGAGTCTGCCCGCAAAATATCGGTAACCCTCAGTCATATGCGGCAGGAATACTATACCCAGAAAGGCGAAATGGCGTACAGCAGTCGCTTCATAAGCCGACCAGATGTCGGCAAATGGAAAGATGATAAGCGGGGCCAGAAAAAAGAGATAAAACAGGCGGTCGTGCTTGAGCATAAAAAGTCCGGTCAGAAGGACCGGCAGATCCAGAGGCAGCATAACATGCATCATGCGTCTTGCGGCTTTTCCAGCCATGTAAAAATATGATTTGACCAGCAGGGTCAAATGATTTTTCAGTATGACGATCACAGGCCTTTCGCTGAGAACCCATCGGCAGTCGTCTTTCAACAGAGCAGTCTGCCCCTGCCACTCCCACTGCTGCTTCTGGAAACAGATACAGGCCGCTTCATCGTAATCGTAAGAGTCACTGGTGTCGAGATATAGAATGGCTGCCAGGTGCAGGAACATGGTTCCTTTGAGGCTGATTTCGGTGTTTCTCGTGTAAAAGCTCATGGCCGTGAGATAAGGAGCCACAGTCAGGATGAAAACTCCTGCAGCGATAAAAATTTCCTTTTTTCTGGGCCAGGGCGGCGCTGCCAGAGGCAGCAGAAAAAACATTCCTTCCGGTCTGGTCAGGTATAAAAGCCCGACCACCAGCGCCTGGTTCCAGAGCGGACGGCCCGTGGATCTGAAATACAGGAACACTGACAAAAGAAAAAGGAACAGCGATTCAGAGAGCGACCAGTGAAAAGTGGCTGCCAGCATCGGTGAAAATGCAAAAACAAAGAGAGCCAGTCTCCTGCAGCGCGGCAGAAAAACATCCATATAGCGGAACATGACAAAAAAAGTGGCGATTTCCAGAAAAGCTGACAGAATATACTGCAGGATTTCAGTTCCCGGGAAAAGCAGAGAAAGCAATCCCAGAAGCATGGGATAAAGCGGAGCCAGCCACATTATCGGGGCCGGATCAACCAGTGTATCCGTACCGGTGAAAATTTGCCTGACAGACTCAGCCAGTGTGATAAAATCAAGATTATCGTTCATGCAGGACGGGTAATGAATGTACAGGATCAGACGCAGGAGAGCGGCTGAGGCGAGAATCGCGGTCGTCAGTCTGAGATCACGGCTCATGACCTGCCGCCGGTGAACCGCTCCACCCTGTCGATGATGAAATCCAGCGCTTTGTCTGATGACACCTTGCGCATCACTTTGCCCTTTTCAAAGTACAGGGCTTCTCCTTTGCCGAAAGCCAGTCCGAGATCCGCTTCTTTAGCCTCGCCGGGACCGTTGACAGCGCATCCCATCAGAGCCAGTTTCAGTGTTTTGCGAAACATCGGCAGCTTTCTGTACGCCTGATTGACAATGCGAATCAGGTTCACACCTGTGCGGCCGCAGGTCGGGCAGCTGATCAGTTCAATCCCTTCATTCCGCAATCCCAGATATTTCAGCAGGTGAAACCCGGTGTCCACTTCATCGACCGGGGGAGCGGTGAGGGAAATTCTGATGGTGTCTCCTATGCCATGTGTCAGCAGTTCTGCTAAAGCCAGGGATGACTTGACAATACCAGGCAGAAGCGGGCCTGCCTCAGTCACGCCGATATGCAGCGGATAGCGGATGCTCTCAAAAAGAAGCCGATTGGTCCTGATCGTATCTGCGGCGGAAGATGTCTTGGCTGAAACCACGATGTCGAAAAAACCCTGATCTTCAAACATGGCAACAAAACCACGCACTGTCTCGCACAAAGCTTCTGGGCTGGGATGACCGAATCTGGAAAGGATTTGTCTGGGCAGGGACCCGGAGTTTACCCCAATGCGGATGGGGACACTGTGTTCCAGCGCGGACTTGACCACATCGCGGGCTTCCCTCTCAGTACCGATGTTGCCCGGATTGATCCTGATCTTGGCTGCGCCGGCCTCAATGGCTCCGATCGCCAGCCTGTGATTGAAATGAATGTCAGCCACCAGCGGGCAGGTGGCTTTTTCCAGAAGGCGGGCAAAGACTTTCAGGGATTCCTGGTCCGGCACAGTAACACGGACGATCTCCGCCCCGCGATTAACGACCATGCGAAGCTGGGCTAAGCTTTTGCGAAAATCGCGCGGGTCTGTGTTGAGCATGGTCTGCACCCTGACCGGGTGTCCTTGGCCAAGCATCAGATTCCCGACTTTAATTGCCGTTTTTTTTCTCATGACACGAAACGACCGTCGCAGGCCGCCTCCCTGACTCTGATCCTGGCTTCGCAGGAGATGTCCGCGATTTCATCAAGATCAGGGGCTGGATTGAATACGGCTTTTTTTACAGCCTCTTCGATCAGCACCGGAATATCAGCGAAAGACAATCTTCCCTCCAGAAACAGAGCAACAGCCTCTTCGTTGGCGCTGTTCAGTACCACAGGAGCGCTTCCTCCGTGATTCCCGGCCTCGTAAGCCAGTCTGAGGCAGGGAAATTTATCCTGATCAGGCCTGGAAAAAGAAAGATCCTCGAGAGTCTGCATATCCAGATGATATTTGTGCTTGAGCGGCAGCCTTTCCGGCCATGCCATCGCGTAGCTGATGGGAATCATCATATCAGTCACACCCATCTGGGCTAAAAGAGATCCGTCAATGAACTGAACCAGTGAGTGAATCATGGACTGCGGATGCACCACAACGCTGATGCGGTCATACGGCAGGCCGAACAGCCAGTGGGCTTCAATCACTTCCAGCCCCTTATTCATCAGAGTGGCTGAATCAACAGTGATTTTCCTGCCCATTTTCCAGCGCGGATGATTGAGAGCCTGTTCCCTGGTGACATTCAAAAGAGCCTGCCTGTCGAAATCACGGAACGGTCCGCCTGAAGCAGTCAGGAGAATTCGCCGCACCTCATCCATAGAACGCCCGTCAAGGCACTGAAAGACCGCCGAATGCTCGCTGTCAATAGGAATGATCCTGCGTTTCATCCGCTCTGCCAGAGGCATGATCAGGTGTCCCCCGGCCACAAGTGTTTCTTTATTGGCCAGCAGGACATCCTTGCCGCTTTCCAGGGCCCTGTATGTCGGCCGCAGACCGACCTCTCCCACAACAGCGTTGACCAGCGTGTCAGCATCAGAAGAAGCCGCCAGTTCCTCAAGCCCCCTGTCTCCGGTCATGACTGTCAGGCGTCCTCTGAAACGGCGGGCGAAATCAGCACCCTTGTCCGGATCAGTGATGCACACGATCTGCGGATTCAGCATTTTCACCTGTTCTTCAAGCAGTTCAGTGTTGCTGTTCACAGCTAAGCCCACAATTTTGAAATGATCAGGGAACATGCCTGCCAGATTAACGACATTTTTCCCGATCGAACCTGTGGAACCGAGAAGCAATATTTTTTTCATAAAAACCACAGTTTCATTGTTTGTATTTGATTTTCATTATCTCATACAGCGGGTGGTTGTGCAATCCGCCTGTATGTTGGGTTACTGTCAGCTGAATGTGCCTCCGAGTGTATTAAAAGCACCGGAAATGTTACAATCGACTTGAAGCATTCAAAGAAAGGAATAACATCAGGCATGTCCCTTACTTACAAACAACTGGCCATCATCGGAGCTGTGCTGCTGTTACTCGGCCTGATCGGCTTTGTTTCCTGCGGTCGTGAAAAAAATCAGGGAGTATCCTTCCCTGACCCGATGCTGGAGGCAGCCATCCGCTCCGGTATCAGGAGCCAGTTCGCTGATCACAGGCAGTTTAACTCGCCCATCCGAACCGAGGAACTGCTCATCGTCAAGCACATTGATCTACCCACAAAAGGGGTCTCCACTATGGAAGGCCTGCAATACTGCCCGAACCTGGAAACCGTGTTCCTGTCAGGCAACCGCATCAGAGATCTCACCCCACTGTCCGGCCTCAGAAAGCTTTCCACGCTGGATCTGGCCGATAATCTGATTACCGACCTTTCTCCACTGGCAGGCTTGAAGCAGCTCAACAAACTCGACCTCTCAATGAATAAAATCGTCGATATCTCCCCATTAAGAGGGTTGCCGCAGCTCGTTTCACTGGATCTGAAACACAACCAGATCCTTGATCTCACACCCCTGACATTTATCAAGAGCCTGCGTGAGCTGGACCTGTCCAGCAACAAACTATCCGACATTTCAAAGCTGACTGCTCTTACAGGACTGACGAAACTGTCTTTAAAACACAACCGCATCCGTGACATCGGACCTCTGGTAAATGTTCTTGGAGTGAGTTCCCGCCTCGTGCTGGAGATTGAAGAAAATTCTACGGATAACTACATTCAGCAGGAACACATCAAAAAATTGCGCTCTTACGGAGTGACAGTGGTTGAGTAAGTTCCGGCAAGATTGATCTTCTCAAAATCGGAGATCAGCGATCGTTTTTTTTCTTGCGCTCCCGGGAGTCACTCCCTGCCCGGAGTTCCCTTTCTTCCTGCTCGCGACGCGCGCGATTGCGCAGAAAATCCTCATATCCGCCGTTGTACGAGCCTGCCTCGCCATCCTGGATATAGATGACTTTGGTGGCCAGTTGATCAATAAACCAGCGGTCGTGGGAAACGAAAATAATCGTTCCCTCAAAGTATTTCAGCGCATCCATCAGCACATCTTTAGAATAAATGTCCAGATGATTGGTCGGTTCGTCTAAAATCAGAAGATTCGATTTGCGCAGAAGCATGCGCGCCAAAGCCAGCCTGGATCGCTCGCCACCGCTCAACACTTTGACCTTTTTGTGCACATCATCATCGCAGAATAAAAACGCTCCCAGTATGCTGCGGATTTCCGGCACCTGATAATCTTCGGCTTCGCCGTAAAGTTCTTCGTATACTGTCCGGTCATGGTTCAGCACCTCGGACGGTTCCTGGGCGTAATAATCCATGGTGACATTGTGTCCGAGTTCCATAGTCCCTGAATCTGCTGTTACAACCCCGGCTATGATCTTGATCAAAGTGGTTTTTCCTGCCCCGTTCTTACCCAGCACAGCCACTCTTTCACCGCGCTCCACCTCGAATTCGGCACCCATGAACACGATGTTGCTGCCATATTGCTTGCCGGCATCAGTGACCCGCAGCACCCTGTGGCCTGAGTGCGGAGCCCTGGGAAAACGGAACCTGATCGTCCTGCGCTTGGGAGGAATTTTCACTTCCTCAATCCTGGCGAGCATTTTGACACGCGACTGGACCTGGGTGGATTTGGTGTTCTTGGCGCGAAAACGGGTAATAAAGCGCTCGGCCTTTTCCACAGTCTGCTCGTACTGGTCGGCTTTTTTGTGCAGGTCGTCAATATACAGCTCGCGCATTTCTTCGAATTTCGTGAAATTCCCGGTATAGCAGCGCAGTTCTCCGGCATACAGTTCTGCAACCCTGGTGACTGTGGAGTCCAGAAAATAACGGTCATGCGATACCAGAACCACTGCTCCGGGATAACCCCGGATAAATTCCTCGAGCCAGTTGCAGGATTCAATATCAAGATGATTGGTGGGTTCGTCCAGAAGCAGCACTTCAGGCTGCTCGATCAGGATCCGCGCCAGATAGATCCTCATCTGCCAGCCTCCGGAGAAATCAGTGCACTTTTTTTCCAGATCCGATTCAGTGAAGCCCAGGCCGAAGAGCACGATTTTGATGCGTGCATCAAGTTCATAATATCCGTCCTGGGTCAGCTCTTCCAACAGGTCCGAATAGCGGGTAGATACTTTTTCGAATTCTTCAGGTGAGAGATCTTCTCCCATGCTGAACTCCAGCTCCCGCATCCGGTCGGCCTTGGCGTAAATCTTGCCGAATGCCTTGCGCACTTCGTCATAGAGCGTGACCTGACCATCATAACCGGTATGGAGGAACTGCGGCAGGTATCCTGTGCGCACATGGCCGGCCTTGTTGACCGTGCCCGCGTCTTCCTCTTCCATGCCGGAGATGATCCTCATCAGCGTGGTTTTGCCTGAACCGTTTTCTCCGGCTAAGGCCATGCGCTCCCGCGGCCGGATGTGCAGGTCCAGGTTTTCGAATAAAAGCTTGTCGCCATAGCGTTTTCTCAGTCCGTTGATATGAATCATAGTTGTCTCCACTAATTTCCAGACGGAGTCATTATAGCAGAATCCTGATCCGGAAAATTGACAGGAATTTTTCATGAGAGTATACTGTGAAGGTGGGTCAAGATTCGTTGGCAAAACACACCAAATCCTGCCCTGCATCGGCTTTTACCCGATAATCAAGGAGACCTCATGGCCGGCAGCAGCCTGTTCACCGAAATCGCAGTTATCCTTTCCTGTGCCTCAGCTATCGGTATCGCAGGCATGAAATTCCGCCAGCCGCTGATTATTGCCTATCTGCTGACAGGCATACTCGCCGGTCCCGCAGGGCTGGGCATTATTTCCGCCCCTGAAAGAATCGAGGCTTTCGCCCAGATCGGAATTTCCATTCTATTGTTTATCGTTGGTTTGAAGCTTGATCCGCATCTGGTCAAAACCACCGGCCCAGTGGCCTTAGCAACAGGACTCGGCCAGGTTCTGTTCACATCCATCGCCGGTTTCGCCATAGCCATCGCCTTTGGCATTCCTCTGATCTCTTCGCTTTATCTGTCAATCGCCCTGACTTTTTCTTCCACCATCATTATTGTCAAACTCCTTTCAGACAAAAAGGAAATCGATTCTCTCCATGGCAGAATCGCAGTCGGCTTTCTCATTGTTCAGGACATTATCGCCATTCTGGCTATGATTGGATTGACTTCCTTCAGCTCCGGCGTCATTGCCGGCAAGGCTCTTCCCATCATACTCGGCGGGCTTGTCCTGAAGGGTGGAGCGCTTTTTCTGGGTCTTTTCCTGGTTACCAGATTCGTGCTTCCCACACTGCTTTTTCATTGCGCCAGGACCCAGGAACTGCTGGTAGTGTTTTCGATCTCCTGGGCTGTATTTCTTGGTGCTGCAGCTGAGTTTCTGGGATTCAGCATGGAAGTTGGTTCCTTCTTAGCCGGTGTCGCTATGTCTGGAACCGGATACAGAGATTCCATCGGGGCGCGGCTGGTAAGCGTACGGGACTTTCTGCTGCTTTTTTTCTTCATCAACCTCGGCGCTCAGCTGCAGTGGTCTGCACTGCAGAATCAAGTGCCAAAAGCAGTGGTTTTTTCCGTTTTCGTGCTGATCGGAAACCCGCTGATCGTGATGGCGATTATGGGATACATGGGTTACCGTAAACGCACAGGCTTTCTGGCAGGACTGGCAGTAGCCCAGATCAGCGAATTTTCACTGATTCTTGGAGCCCTGGGCGTCAAACTGGGCCACATCAGCCATGAAACCATGGGACTGATCACACTGGTCGGGGTCGTGACAATTGTAACATCAACTTACATGATTCTTTTTTCCGGACCGCTTTACAACCGCCTGTCCCGTCTGCTCGGATTATTCGAACGCAGTAACCCTTATCGTGAAGAATCAGGCTTCAGCGGCCAGTATCACGCGACAGATCTTATTCTGATCGGACTTGGATCATACGGATCGAGCTTAGCCGACAATCTGCTGGAGCGAAAATACAACCTGATGGGAGTGGATTTCAACCCTGAAGTACTGGACCTTTGGCGCAGCCGTGGCATGCAGGTGGCTTATGGTGACGCAGGAGACCCGGAATTCCATGAGACCCTGCCTCTGACAGATGCCAAGTGGATTATCAGCACTATCAGAGAGCCGACCTTGAATTCCAGCATTCTTTTCAACCTCAAATCTCGAGGTTATACGGGAAAAGTGGCTCTCACAGCCGCCAATCCGCAGGAAGCCCAGCTTTATCAAAATTTCGGAGCTGATGTAGTGTTCCGCCCAAACTGCGACGCAGCTGAGCAGGCTATCGATTCCCTGGCAGAATCCAGATCTCTTCTGCCTGAGACTAAAGGATGGCCGATCGCTTTCCAGGAATTCAGGCTGAAATCAGGATCAACCGCTTCAGGCAAGACTATCAATGAAATTCCATTGAGGTCCCGAACCGGCACATCAATCATCGCAGTCAGCAGAGCCGGAAGAATCCACTTCGACCCAGGCCCGGACTTCAGGATCTACCCCGGAGACAGGCTGGTGCTGATGGGTCTTTCTGAAAACATTAACAAGGCTCTGTCTCTCATGCAGGAGCTTCATGAGTTCGAATCACAGGATGGGGAGCGTTTTGACCTGGCTGAGATCGAGGTTTCAAAGGATTCTCAGCACGCGGGGCATTCCCTGGCAGAACTCGGCTTCCGCAAAAAATACCACGCAACAGTCATCGGCATTGTCCGTGATGGAGAACGCATGATGTTCCCGGGGCCGTCAGTCAAACTGAATCCAGGGGACCAGCTCCTGCTGATCGGGCTTTCCGGTCCAGTGGAGAAACTGAAACAGCAGCCGGTGATATGAAGCAGTAATCGGTGATGAGTGATTGGTAAACGGTAATCAGTAATCGGTGATGGGTAATTGGCAAACGGTAGTCGGTAATTAGTAAGCAGTGAGCACCAATCACTAATCACTAATCACTTTCCCCAAAAGTCACCACAAAAACCGATAGATGTGATGCCTGAAATCATCATACTTTCCTCCGCCATCCCCGCGCCAGCGAGTGCCTTCGAACCTGCGGATGTCTTTCAGCCGGTAGTATGTGCACTCCGGGGTCATGACCTTTTCAGCCC
>JAQTRI010000058.1 GCA_028711905.1 Candidatus Wallbacteria bacterium
CCTCTCTGTTTGGACATTCCGGTCTCGCTGATATTGCGCCACAGGCGGGAGTAAGAAACAACGCCTTCACTGCCGATCAGAACATTGATGCAGTCTCCTGTGCGGCCGGAAATCTCCAGGCCGTTGAAAATTCTCTTGAAAGAAACGACATAATTGATCACGCTTTCACTTCCGCCAAATTCCTGATGAACTATCGGAACAATCGCATACAGTTGTGCATCGGCAGGCAGTCCGCCGTTAGCTTCAATGAATTCTATCGCCTGCCCAAGAGCAAAATCCTTGTCGAATGCGCACGGGACTGCGCTATCACGGAATTCAACATGCCTGGCCCCAGACGACATGCTTACATTCTTCAGTGCGCCTCTGAATGATTTTGCAGAACCAGAATTCTCAGGTGCAGCGACAATCATCGGCAGATCAGCGCCTTTGGCCCGGGAAACATCCTGGCCGCAGACCATGGCCCACTGATCCCAGTTCCAGTCCCAGTCACTGTTGCTGTCAGTGCTGGTATCTGCTCCGGCTCCTGATGAATAACCGCTCTTGGTCACTGCAGCCCAAGCCCGGGAAGCATGGGTATCAAATGAAGTGTTGGCTTTTTTCCAGGCCTCGACAAATGCGGAAGCGTCACCAGAAGGGTCCAGTCCAGAAATGCTGTCGGCAAATGATTTGGCCGCATGATGAGCGCAATCGTTGTAACACACCAGATGATATCCCAGAACAGTTATCAGGCTTGAAGAAAACCCGCTGTGCCCTTTCCATCGTGAACTGACGGTATCACAACTGGCTGTAACCAGATGCTTAACCTTTGCCCCTGTGAACTGGCCGCCATCCATACCTCCGCTGCCACCGGCAAAACAGATGTAATAATCACTGCCGTGGCTGGCATTGTAAACAAAATCCACATCTGACTCAGGATTGAAAGACGACAGAGAAATCTGGCCGTCATCGTAACGCTTATCCAGAGTATAACCATTGGCTTTCATTCTGCTCTGAAAAATATCGGCATCCTGAGGATCAACCTCGCTGCATGCTGTAACGCGAAAGTTTTTCGCCTGAACACCGAAGGCGAATGAAAATAAAAGCAGAAAAACCGGGATGAACCTGAAAACACTTTTCATCTTGTACCCCCTACTGCATACTCGCTACAAAAAACTCTATACTACTATCAATTATACCTGGATCCAGAGCAGTTTCAAGAGCAAACAATTTCCACTACGCTGATCTCAGCGCTTTTGCCTTTGACCATGATCTTTTTTCGTGTCAGATTCAATTTCTGTGCAACAGCAGAATCCACAGCCTCGAATGCCTGGTCAGTGATCAGAATACACCCTGGGGTACAGTTTGCTTCCATGCGTTGAGCCAGATTCACCGCATCCCCGATCAGGGTGTTGTCCATGCGTGTATCATTGCCGACATTGCCGGAGATCACGCGTCCGGAATTGATGCCGATCCTGAGAGAAAACGGGCTGTCCGCCAAAGCCGACTTCATCATCCGCTGGACCTCAAGCCCGCATTCGATTGCCGCATTTTCATTTTCGAATACAGCGAAAATGCAGTCCCCGATAAATTTGTCGATGTCTCCGCCTGCAGAATAAATCAGGTCGACAATCGGAGAGAATATCCTGGAAATCTCCCTGATAACACTTCTGGCATCGTGACAGTCAGCAAAAGAGGTAAAACCCTTGATATCAAGAAACATCATGACACAGCGCCATTCTTCATCCGGAATCGAGTATGTGCCCATGTCCACACTGCGCCATGCTTTGCGGAATACATTTTTTGGAGTGTACCGTTCAATGATGGAGCGCAGCATTTCATTGCGTGTGTTGGATTGCTCAAGTGCCTCGTTCTTGCTTTTTAATTCCTGTCCCAGCTCAAAATGCGCGCGATTCAAATTGCGCAATGTGCGTTCAGTGCTCTGCAGCGCTGCTTCAGCTGAACACAGTCTTTCTTCCAGAACAGCCAGACGCTCGTATTCGCTCTGTCTGAAACCGAGAGAGTCAAACTCCTCGAACCGCTTCAGAAGCTTTTCATAATCCTGAGAAATCCCGTTGGCTTTTTCGGCCCTGCTTCCAATTACCATGATACTGATGGAACAGGATAGCTGGCGTGAACCGTGCATGGATTTTCCTCTGTCTGTGACTTCAGAATAACGGCTGTATAAAGGCCCATACTCTCCAGCACAATATCCACCGACAATGGGCACATGCGGGCCAAATACCGAACGTACCATGTCGATCTCCTCGCTGACCCGTGAGAGAAGTAAAAGATAGCGCAGCCCACAGCTAATGACCAGTACCATTTCGGGGTTTGCTCCGTCTAATGCTTCCAGGGCCTTTTCTGCGGCCCGCCTGGATCCCTGGAGCATTTCTTCGCGGTTCATATATACCAGTTGAAGTGTAACGCCAGACATGTCTACATTCGGGAAAAAAGGAACCCCTTCGCTTGCAGCGGAAATCTTCTGAGGAGAAATCACCAGTCCGGCATCGCCGGATCCATCGGTCAGGCTGGTAATGAACTGATATTTGAAATCTGCCTCTCCCAGGAGTTTTAAATAGTCCTGGCCCAGGCAGGATGCCAGATAATCCAGAATCGAAAGACCGTCAACCTCGAACACTATGTTACCTGATGCTCTTGTGCATAAAACCGGCGGAGCCACAGGTGTGAAACTGCTTTCAAAAGAATATGAAAA
Source organism: Candidatus Wallbacteria bacterium (assembly GCA_028711905.1). Taxonomy (GTDB): domain Bacteria; phylum Muiribacteriota; class JAQTZZ01; order JAQTZZ01; family JAQTZZ01; genus JAQTRI01. The sequence continues at coordinate 2,693 of JAQTRI010000058.1, forward strand.
CACCGTGTTAACATCAGAGCTCTTCATGAACAGCAATCCGAGATTATCCCTGGTTGGGCCCTGTGTCGCATACTGCCATCCATGAGTCAGTTCACTCATGTCAACAGGGTGCAGTCTGCCTGCAGAACCACCACCAGACACAGGAACGGGAAAGGGGAATGCCCCATCCAGGCCTTTGAGATAATCCGCTCCTTTTTCATGCTTTTGATCACCGAACAACAGACAGGATACGCGGCTCCCGCTGAGCCCCTCGTGTGCGGCAAGATACTCGCACGCCATTTTCTCAGCTGTTTTTACCGGGGTAGTGACAGGATGGCTCATAACCGTGAATTCGATATCTTCCGAGCGCATAAGCAATACTGTGACCGAACCGGTGACAAGCCCCAGATTGGAAGTTTCGTGGTATGAACTGGTTCCGATCAATGGGACCTCGGCGATAACGCTTTTGATGCCGGCAAAAACCTCGCTGGCCTCAAGGCCCGAACCTGCGATCACCAAAGCGGCATCAGGGTCCGGGCATTGTTCCAGAGCCCGTGTAGCGGCAAGGACTCCGTTTTTATAAGAACTGTTGCGGGAAGCTGTTCCAAGGCCGATTTTGAGCATAAAGTGACTCCTTGCAGTATTTTACATTACCCGGGATTTAATTTCACCTTTACATGGAATCACCAGCAGTATAAATTGATGGAATCCTCGCATGAAAAAAGACAGAACTGCTGATTTTTCATCCGGATTTCTGACCATTTTCCTCCTTGCAGCCGTGTTTATGCTGTCCAGGCTGGTCCTTCTCGATTCAGATCTGCCGGATAAAAATCTGACGCAATATCTCTCGACTGATGAACTCTACTATGCGGTCCCGGCATTCAGCCTGTATCGCCATGGGAACATCCAGTACCGGCAGCATCCCTGGATCAGATACGAAGGATTTGTCATCAACTGGCCGGAGTTCATGGCTACCTGGGCTGGGCTGGCAGTTTTAGGCAATAATTTCTACGGTTTGAGAATCTCCTCAGTGGGTGCTTCCTTGATCATCTTCCTGCTTATCCGGCTCATTCTCAATAGTCAGGCATCCAGATCAATCCGCTATTTTGTGCTTATTTACATAGCCTGTAACTTTCAGTTTCTGATCGCAGGAAGAGTGGAGGAACCGACTGTCTTCCGAGTTGCTTCCATGGTAGCCATGATTTGGGCTTTTGATTGTTTTATTCGCGATTTGTCTCCCGGCGTATGCATTTCATTAGGTTTCTTTTCTGCTTTATGCTGCCTGCTTGTCTATCCCACCAATCTATTCATTCCTTCCGCCTGCATCCTTCTTTCCATTGGTGAAGGTCTCAAATCCGGACCCAGGAAAGCGCTGCAATTCTTTCTCCGGTTTTCATCGGGCGCGCTGGCAGCACTGATTTTCACATACGCGCTCTATGCCATGACCCACAGGCAGACATTTACGGACATTTACCGCGAGCTGTTTCCGGCATATTCGCACCGGATATCTCTGCAAAATCATCAGTCAAATAGTCTGATTGCAGAAACCATTAAAAATGCAACCGGTTTTTTCTCTGCCGGTCATTTCCGATTCAGTATGGGGACGCTGTTCCTGTTCCTGGTTTCATTACCGGCTTATGCCCGAACAGCAATGGGCAGGGAACGAGTCACCCACCGGCTGGTGCTTGCACTGCTTGCCATGATCTTCCTGCAATCACTGTTCATCAACGATTACCCACTGAGGAAAATGCTTGTGACTCTGCCTTTATCATGCATTGTGACAGCTGCTGCCCTTTCCGGAGAAAAGGCCTGGCTGCATTTACTCGATCAGAATTCCCGCATCAGGTTTTTCTACAACCACTGGTGCTTTATCGCATGGTTTTTCTGCGCTTCCATCCTGTTCGTCAACTGCCGTTACATGGGAGAATACCGTCTCCCGGGAAAGTGCGCAGCTTTTTCTCTGCTTTCTCTGGCTGGATGCACCGTGTGTTTTATCATCTGGAGAAGAAGACAGTCCGGCATCCGTTCCGCCATAGTCTTAGCATTGTGTCTCATGCTGCCTGAATTGTACTTAGACATAACCAGAGTTTATGCTTTCCCAACCTTTGCCTATCGTGATACCTGCCGGGAACTGTCGGAAACACTCAAGGGAAAAGTTTGCGCAGGAGGAGCGTCTTTCGCCTTCAGGCTGTACTCCGATTATGAACCTGTGCTGAATCACTACCGCTATATGAATGATCTTTCGACATATCAGAATCATCTGGACAGAATGTTTCGGGAAGGAAAAGCTGATTTTCACTTCGCAGCACTTACCGAAGCCAACCTTAAGATCACAGATGCTTCCGGACTGGAGCTGGTCCGTGAAATGGACATCAGCCTGGGAGACTGTAATATCGGGTTGTTCACCAGAAAAAAACATTGATGCACTTTGATACGCGCATTCGTTGAAGATCCGGTCATAATTAGTCTCAAGAACCAGTCCGGAGGAAGTAATGAAAAAACTGCTATTCCTGATAATCGCGGCAACACTTGTATTCCCTGCATTCGCCTCCCAGTGGACCTTTCTGGCTTATATCATGGCGGCGCCTGATATGGAAGAAGAAATGGTCAGAAATCTCCAGTCTCTTTCCAGAATCGGGTCCAACGCCAATATCGAGGTAATCGCCCAGGTGGACTGGACCAAGGAACAACCCGGCAATCTGAAAAAACAACTGATCCCGAACCCCGCCTATACCGGATCGGCCCGCTACAGGATTGAAAAGAACCGGATCGTGGAACTCGAACAGCTTGGTGAAGTGAATTCCGGGGATGAAAAGGTGTTCTGGAAATTCCTTGATTCAAGTACTCCCAAGGGCGCAGGCAAGTGTATGCTGCTTCTGGGCAGCCACGGCAGCGGTTTCGAATCCTGGCAGGAAATCAACGAAAAATCTGATGAAAAGTGTATTTCATATGATGACAAAGAAAACGACAGTCTGACACTTCTGGAACTGGACCGGTGCCTCGTTAGGTTCAGGACTAAAATCGGCTGCCCGGTCAAATTCCTGATTTTCGACTCCTGCCTGATGATGAATGTCCATGTAGCTTATCAGTTGAGGAAAAGCGTGGAAATGTTAGTGGGCTCCGACAGCGGGCTGTTCATCGGCAACGGTAACTATGCTCAACTGATCAGCACTGTGAGCGTAAAACCGGACACCAATATTACTATACTGGCCAAAGAGATAACCCAGGCCTTTGCAACGGATCTGGCCAGCAGCACCCTGGGCTCAGTCACAGCCTGCTTCGTAGCGCCACGCTTCAGCCTGATGAAAGACTATATTTCCTGGCTCGCCGATGAAATGATCAAGTGCGGATACACCCAGGCTGGAACAGGGGTCGCACTGTTCGGTAATCCTCCGCGTTACTGCGACATCGGTGAACTCTGCGCAGGAATCCACAAGTCGGGAACCATGCCTGACGGCCGCATTGCACCACGGGCTCTCAAGGACATGGCTGAGTCACTGCTTGCGCTGATCGAAGACGCGAGATTGGCTTTCAATGTCAACGGCATGTATCACACGCGCGATCTGTGCGGATTGTCTATCTGGCTCCCGTCGCAGGAGGATTACGCCAGAGTACGGAAGTTCCACCAGACAACAGCACTCGGCAAAGACAGCCGCTGGGGAAACTACCTCGACTGGCGCTATGGCGTCAAGCACGGGGGGACGAGTGGCCTGGAGTCCGATGCCTCGGAGAACTGGAAACTCGATGAAACAGGTTTTTCTTTCCTGATTGAAACCGATCCTGACAAAGATGTCAGCGTACAGTATGAAAACCGGGTTTTCCGGTTGCCGGATGTAAAAGACGGGGACATCATCTTCCAGCAGTCCCAGTCTGGACAGAGCCCAGTCATCCAGAAACTGACGAACTCGATCTACACCCACTGCGGCATTATCATACACATTTCAGGTGAACCATTCGTGTTCGAAGCCTCCTCCACAGTCCGGTTCAGATCACTGTCTGATTTCATTCAAAGCGGCAAGAGCGGGCACTATGTGATCAAACGGCTGATCAAGGGTTTGAGCGATGCCGATGCCGCTAAACTGAAGCAGGCAGGCCTCAAATTCAAGGGCAAGTCATATGACAGCCTCTTTCTGTGGAGCGACAGCAAGATATACTGCTCGGAACTGGTCTACAAGATTTTTCTGAATGGCCTGGGTAAGGAAATAGGGTCGACCGAGAAGTTCAAGGACTTCGACTGCAGCGACCCTAAGGTCAAAGCTGAGATAATCCGCAGATTCGGCTCGTGGGACAAAGTACCCTGGAACGAAACCGTGATCTCGCCCAAAGCCTTGATGAAGAGCTGGCAGCTGTATACTGCGGCATCGAACTGAGTTTATGCAGGGCGGGTTCCGAACCCGCCACAATCCACGATCATCGTTGTCCGGATTTTCCTCATCCTGTTCCCAATGCGCCAAATGCCTGTTCGACACATTGCATAAAAAATGCTTACAATCTGCCGATAAAACCGTATGCTCAAGCTGCGCATTGCTGCTTTTGCCATTGTTCTCATGCTCGGAATCGTCAGCCGCGTGATTTCATCAGATATCACAGCCACGCTTGATTCATCCGATGGTTCGAGTGCCTTCACCTTCAGAAATTCCGATGGCACTCCTGTTGCGCATCTTTTCTCAGACGGCAATTTGCAACTTGACGGGACCCTGGAGGTTTCCGGAGCGGGAAAATCCAGCATTGCAGGCGCTCTGTCAATCAGCTCCGATGTTTCGATCAAGGGCGGGTTGCGCCTCGATTCAGCCGGAGTGTTCTGCACCACAGACGAAATGCTGATCGTGGACGGCAAGGTCGGGATCGCCACTGATTATCCTCAGGCAGACCTGCATGTGGGCAGCGGGGCTGGGGAAACGGTCGTCAAACTGGACGGCAGCAACGCCAAAATGCGGTTTCTGAATTTCGACATTGGCCAGAGCAACTGGATCCAGTCCGGCAAGTCCTGGACATCCGGCTCAACCGCCGAACTTCTGTTTTCCGGTATCAATGGCACGCCTGTGCACATGGTGCTGGATGGTGATGGTCACCTGGGGATCGGCGAGAGCACACCCACAGCCAAACTGCATATCGGCGGAGTATCCGGCACTGACGGTATCAAGTTTCCAGATGGATCGATGCAGTATTCCGGAGTGCGTATCTACCGCTCCCAGAATGCCTACGGAACAATCACCAACGGCACCTGGCTGCCAGGATCAATCACCTTTTACGCCATTGCCGGACAGAAAGCCACCCTGACACTTGACTGCACAGGCAGAACCAATGCCGGAGGCCACACTTACATCGACCTGTATTATGATGGTGCTCTTGCACACAGTACGGCCGGGCACGATGGTACCGCCACATGGAGGCGTAACATCCACGGAAGCGTCAATGTGACGGCTGCATCAACCGGCAATCACACATTTACCGCCTACTTCACCATTGGCAGCGGGGCATCGACCTTGACCGACACAGGCGGAGAATGGCCGCTGGGCGGCCTGACCTGGCAGGTGATTGTCGGGGGAACATAACCGGACTATCTGTTCCGTTCATGGATCAGAAACAGGGAGTAGAGCGAAAGCCCAATGGCCAGAAAATACGCGATTTCCGCCAGCCTGGGGTATGCTGCTGCCAGCGCGAATCTTATCAGGCCGAAAGATGCGGCGCAGCCGCCAAGCCAGACGATGTAAGCCACCCACTTTTTCATGACTGATGCTTCCTGCCTTTCCCGGAACGCCAGAGCCTGGTCCACCATTTTTTCAGATACATGGTGCGAACCGATGCCATGTCTCTGCCGATCTCGGTTGCCAGGGACGGTGACTTTTTCACAGCCAGGATCTGCGAGGGATACACGCTCCTGTGCCCGCTGACAATGAAACTCACAACGCACGCCACTGCCGCATATGGCCCGATCGAAGGACCGAACAGCTCTACAGCCATGATGCTGGCCGCGATCGGTGTATTAGCCGCACCAGCCAGCAAACTGACGAAACCGACAGCTGAGAGGGCCACAGGGTCAAACCTCAATAAAGCTGCTAATGCAGATCCCCCAGTCGCGCCAATGAAAAAGATCGGAGTAACAATGCCCCCGCTGCCGCCAAGGCTGAGGGTCACTGAAGTGAACAGGATCTTCAGAAGAGGTGTATACCAGGAAGCAATTGCACCTCCCAGAGCCGAATCAATGCTCTCTATTCCCAGGCCAAGCCATGTGCGCCCGAACAGCAATGCCAGTAACACCATCGTAAATCCCCCGATCAGGGCTTTACCCGGTTTCCATATCCTGATCGCGGAAGAACATCTGTGCCCGATCTTCAGGCCAAGAATCAGCAGCCGGGAAAGAATCCCGAATGCAAAGACTGATGCAATTATCTTTAACATCATCAGTTGATTCACATCCGGCATGATAACCATCGGTATGCGCAGATAAGGGATGCCCATCCAGGAGGCAATCTGATAGGAAGTGATCCCGGCGATAAAGGATGGCAGCAGCACATCGTAAAGGATACTGCCAACGAACAAAACTTCCACTCCAAAAATGGCACCTGCAATCGGAGTGCCGAACACAGCTGCAAAACCAGCGCTGATTCCACAGATCACCAGCTTTTTCCTGTCATCTTCATTGAACTTCATGATCCGGGACATCCATGAGCAGATCCCAGCCCCGATCTGAGCGCATGGACCCTCCTTACCGGCAGAACCTCCGAAAGCTAAGGTAATGATAGTGGCCAGGAGCTTCACAGGCACCACTGCCAATGGAATGTTACCATTGCTTTTATGTACAGCCTCGATGACCTTTTCAGTTCCGTGCCCCTCTGCGTCAGGCGCAAGGTAGCGGATCAACAAGGAGCTGAGAAAAAATGCGGCTGGAAGAAATAGAAATGCATACGGATAACGGCCGGTTGCATTGACCGCCATAGATAAAAGGTGCAGAAAAACTGCAGTGGCAACCCCTACAGCCGCGCCTGCAATAGTTGCCAGAACTATCCACTTGGCCACGCTGGCCATCAGAACCGTTTCTTCAATCAGTGTCCGTCTCATTTGTTGTTCCTGTAATTCCTGATTTTATCTATCCGGAGAGCTGATTACAACAAACGATGCTCTGGTTGAGAATTCCGACCATCACCCTGTAGTGCTGTGTTTGAAATCTGCTTGTCCGGCATGTAACCTTATTATGATGATATCTAAGACTCTCACCCTTATTTTGATTCTGTTCTCTTTTTTTTCACACCCGGCCTTTTGTGAATCAGGCCTGAACGCAGTCATCAAGATCCACACCAACAGTCTGGAAAAAAGCTGCTACGCGCCCTGGTCAGGGGGATCGGTCACTTCCAGTTCAGGCACAGGCTTTGTGATAGCCGGCGGCCTGATCGTCACCAACGCCCATGTCGCAGCCGATTGCACTGTTTTGTGGCTGAAAAGAGTGGACAGGGCAAAAACCTATCCGGCAGCTGTGCAATTCATCTCCCATGGGTGTGACCTGGCTCTTTTGCGTTCGAATGATGCGGAATTCTATCAGGACCTGGAATTACTGGAAATCGGAGACATGCCGGAACTGAACGAGACTGTCACTGTTGCCGGTTATCCCTCAGGTGGGGAAAAACTCTGTTTTACCGAAGGCATCATCTCCCGTCTCGAATACAGGCGTTACGCACACGATGGCTACGAAACTAATTTTGCTTTTCAGACCGATGCTGCCATCAATCCGGGCAACAGCGGCGGACCAGTGCTGCATAAGGGAAAGATCTGCGGAGTTGCCTTTCAGGGCATCGGCTCTCTGCAAAGTACGGGATACTTCATACCAGTCAGTGTCCTCAAACATTTCATGCAGGACACGGACGATGGAGCATGCGATGGATTTCCGGATCTGCTGATTGACACGGAACAGCTCCAGTCCCCTGCTCATCGCCTGTTTCTCGGCTGCACTCAAGAATCCGGGGTACTGGTCTGCCGCGTCAGCAAGTATTCCCCTGTCAAAAATCTGATCCGTCCCGGAGACATTCTCACCGCAATTGACGGAACTTCCATCGGTATTGATGGTAAATTCGATTCGCGCTGGGGAAGAATCGATTACAACCATCTTCTGAAAAAGCACCAGATCAGCGAAGAAATTGAACTCAGCATCCTGCGCGAGAGACGGTCCCTGAAATTCAATGCGAAACTGGGAAAACCATTTCCAGGTATGCAGAAGAGCCGCATCTACGACAAGTACTTTCAGTATGTTTGTGTGGGAGGCTGCATTTTTCAGCCACTGTGCCTTGATTATGTAGAAAGCTGGGGAGACAACTGGCGCGAAGACGCTGACTGTGCGCTCCGTTACTATTATGAAGAAATGGAATACACCCTTCCTGAACACAGGGATATTGTTTTTCTCTCCCGCATCCTGCCACTGGAATTCAACATGGAATTCGTAGACAGAACCTGCTATAACATCGTGAAGAGCCTGAACAACGAGCCTGTTCTTTCTTTTGAAGACTTCGACAGACGCGTCAGGGAGCTTTCAGCCAGTGAGCGCTTCTTAGTAATCACTTTCCTGGATCCTGAGATCGAGCCATTGCTTATTCCTACAGCAGGACTTGATGACGCCAATGCCCAGGCCAGGGAGATTTATCGGATGCATGGCACAAAGGTGGCTCAATGAAATGGCTCTGCCTTATAGTTTTTTTTCTCCATTTCTTATCCTGCCCTGCCGGTTCTCCTGACTTTCTCGTGGAAGTCAAGGTCCGGTACCTGAAACATAACTATTACAATCAATGGAAAGAGGGATTTCTTAAAGAACGACAGGGTTATGGAGTTGCAGTAGCTCCTAATTCATTTTTAATTCCTGCTGAGCTGATTGCCAACAGCACTGTGATAACAATCTCCGCGCAAGGATCAGACCCGGTACTGGCGAGTGTCAGGCATGTAGATTTCGATGCCTGCTTAGCCCTTATTTCCGCTGATGAACCGGAAAAATTGCGCGATATCACCCCTGTCTCTCTCTGTGAATCTTACAACAGCGGTCAGAAAGTTGAACTGCACGGATTCAATGATGCTGCTGCACGAATCATCGATGAAGGCACCATCTCGGACCTGTTTCTTCAGGAAAGCTCATACTCTTACTGCAAATACCTGGAAATCAGCGTAATGAGCATGGCCGAGTTTGTGCTGGGTAAGCCTGTAACTGACGGGAAAAAACTGATCGGCATGTGCAACGATTCTATCAAGGACCAGGCCCGGCTTCATGTAATCTCCCCTGAAGTTATCCGCCATTATCTTGTCGACTTCCAGGACGGGCATTATGACGGCTTCCCCTGCAACATCATAAATTACATGGAGCTGAAAGGTCATCAATCCGCCGATTTTCTCGGGTTCGACAGAGAAAAGTACAGTGCTGAAAAAGGGTTTCCTGTGGGAGTCATTCTTCACAACATCGGAAGTTCCACTCCATTGTCATCCCCTTTGCAGACAAACGATCTGCTGCTTGCAGTCGATGGCGCTGCAGCAGGTTCAAGAGGTTGCTTATCCCTTGAACATAAAAGCTACGGGAAAAATGGATTTACGCCCCTTTACACAACACTATGGGAAAGGGAACTGGATTTCAGGGGTCTCCTGAACTGTTTCTACTATCCGGGAGAAACAGTGGAAATGACAGTCTTCAGAAGCGGCGGTATTCAGAAACTCGATCTGAAGCTGCGGCGCTATGAACCTCAAGATTTCCTTGTTCCCTATTCTTTCTACAATCAGGAACAGCCGCACTATCTTGTTTACGGCGGTCTCGTTTTTATCGAGTTAAGCTGCATGTACCTGCAATCATGGAACGATTATCTGAAAAAAGCCCCTGTCGGTCTTGTGCGCCTTTACGACCAGAATCGGTGCCTTCTTGCTAAGGATGCGGAAAAGATTGTGATCATCGGAGCATTCCTTCCTGACAGAATTAATTATGATTTCAAATCCCGGGTAATCTACTCCCGCGTAACCAGCATTAACGGCATAAAAACCACTGGATTGAAAAGTGTCAGAAGCGCACTGAACCTTGAAACAGACAGGGACATTGTTGAATTCCAGGATACAGCCTTTAAAGCGGTGTTCCCAAAAACTGAGGTAAGGGAAGCCAATGTGCGGATCCAGGAAAATTACAGAATCGGGAGCATGGATTATCTTTCTGATTATTGATTGTAAAATCAGTAAGCACCCTGGATCCCCGGCCAAATAAAAAACCGCCTGAAGGCGGTTTTTTCGAATCAGTTTTGTCGGCCTGTTGTACCCGACCACAGTTGAATTTATCTGGCGTTCACCTTATCCCAG
>JAQTRI010000447.1 GCA_028711905.1 Candidatus Wallbacteria bacterium
ATTTTTCGATCAGCAATATTCCTGTGGGCACATATCAGCTGATGGCTTCATACCCGGACTACACCGGCTACAGCGGCATGGTGGGAATCAATCAGAGCTGGAATATGATTACGATCAACCTGGCTCCAGGACTTGATCACATTGCTTTTGATCAGGCGAGTTACGATCTGTTAGTCGGTGAAACCCTGGATCTGAACAGGTTGATTACTGCTTATTATCTGGACGGCAGCAGCGGAATGCCTTTGTTCGGGCTGAAGCAGTTTCAGATTACAGGAACCGCCAGTCTCAACTTCGGGAATTTAAGCAGTTTCACAGTTGAAGTCAACAATGTGCAATGTCAGTATACAGAGAACGGCATCCAGGAAATTGCATCCGTTCCAGTTGCATTCGATTATTTGACATTGATTTACAACAGCTCGGCTGGTTATGTCTACCGCATTGGCGAATTGTCCAATGATTCATTGCAGAAGGTTGATGTTGTTGATAATCCTTATAGTCATCCATTGAGATATCTGCCCTGGGCTGCAGAGTATTTTGTTGCTAATGGAGGTTATCTGGAAAAACGAGACAGGGTTACAGACGCCTTGCAGCGGAGTACTATGCTGAACAATTACAGCGATACAGCGGTTTCCCCGACAGCAGACAGGGTGTATGTAGCCAGTTATGGTTATGGTTTTTATGCTTACGATTACAACACTCTGGCTGAAGTCGGTCAGGCGTACTTTGTTGGGGAGGAATACAATGGACTCGCGGTTACCAGCGATGGCAATCATGTTTATGGGTCCGTTATGGGACAAAATTATTTGCAGGTAGTCAATGCTGTAACCCTGACCGAGGAATGCACAATTGAAGTTGGCAGTTATTCTCTCGGATTAATTCGTGTTTTTGACACTGTTACAGGTGATAAGGCTTTTGTCGTTGATGGTTCTTTGTACAATGTGTTTGTCATTGATGTAGCCACTCAGACATGGGAAGACACGATCGAAGCGGGGAGCTACCCTTATGACATTATTGCCAGCCCTGACGGAAACTATGTGTATATGCTGTTATCAAACATGTACTCGAATCTGCTCGTTAAATATGAAGCGGGTAATTACACAACTCCTTTGGCCAGTTTCCTGCTTGCAACCAATAACGCTGATGAACTGCGTATCACTGCTGACGGATTATACCTGTATGTCTCATGTGACCAGAGTGTCTTTGTGATTGACACTGATCTTTTTGATGTCGTATATGAACTGGATGTTTCAACAGGACAGCAGGTGCCTTGATGGATTTTTGGCATTTGCCATACGGAAAGCTGTTTGAAGTACAAGTGATGATTTTAAGGAGCAACTCATGAAACAAAGAAGATTGAAAGCCCTGTACGCAGTGTTTTGTTCAGCATTACTTTTGAGCGGTTGCGGTGGCGGCGGTGGCGGTGGCGGCGGCGGAATCATTGTTCCCCCTCCTGCTCAGCAGTTCGGATTTGTGCAGATCAAAGCAGTGTACCCGCCCAATAATGTGCCGTCCAAGACTCCAGGGTCCGACCCGGTCATGACTGTGGCGTCTATTTATATGATTGCAGGCACCACTGAGGCTGTTGCCGCGCCTCTGCGTGTCAGTTATATGGACAGCGAAAGCCAGCCCTATGGCCAGACATTCACTGTCGGCGGCAAAACCTATACCTTTGCCGGAATGGGAATCTTTGATTTCACCGATCGCTCCGGAACCATCAAGGCTCTGGTGGGTGAGAACCTGACCCTGATGATGGCCATGAAGGATGAGAGCGGCGCAACAGTGCGCAGCGGCATTGTCGGCGGCATCAGTGTTCAGAAGAACATCACGAACGCTCCGGCTACTGTTGAGGTCTATGAAGGCAGCACGCCTCCGCTTGCTGTGCTTGCCAGATATGGCGTGTCAGCTGCGGATTTCACCCAGACACAAGTGGCTCCGATAGCGGCTATCCCAACGACTGTCAGCAGCATAGTAAAATATGAGCCTGTGATCATTCCTGATCAGCCGCAAGACCCGGAACCGCCTGTTGAAGACCCATGGCTGCTTCCACCAGTGCTGAATGTTACCCGAAACAGCGCATCAGTTGAGTCGCTGATTGTTTACACCAACGAGCTACTGGAGTTCTCCATAGCGGCCCAGGCAGGCTATGCCGGTCTTGGTGAGATATCGTACATACTGGACGGCACCGAAGAAACGCTGGCTGTTTATGAACCGCGTGCCATGGTGATGGCTGAAATACTGGCTCTGTCACCTTTACCTGCCGGTCAGCACACCCTGGAGATCATACTCAAGGCCTTTGGACAGGATGGTGTGACAGCTATCCACACAGTGACCGGAACAGTGCTGATTGCAACTGAGGAATACCCCTGGCCTGCTCCTGTGCTTACTGTCAACAGTGGCGGTTATCCGGCGGAAACCCTTGTTGTCAATGAAGGCGGGTCAGTGCAGCTGGCTATCAGCGCATCAGCCGAGTATCCCGGACTGGGTGTGGTTGATCATCTGCTAAATGGTGCTTCCTCAGGGCAATATACCAGTTCCTCCATGGACACTCTGCTCCTTGATTCATGGACCGAACAGTTTGACCTGCCGGGTGTTTACACCATGGAAGTTAAACTTTATGCATATGAGGAAGATGGAGTGACTGTGCGGCACACCGTGACCCAAATGGTTACGGTTACGGTCAATGATTATAATGTGCTCCAGGGCACTATCACCGACACTTCAACCGGTTTGCCTGTGGCTGACGCCGGGGTGTTCCTGTCAGGCACTGAATATGTGACGAACACGGATGCCACCGGTTTTTACCAGTTTGCCGGAATTCCGGCGGGAACATACACAATTGTGGTCAAGCGCGATGACTATGTGATTCAGACTATTGAAAATGTTGTGGTGAATTGAGGTGCAGACTATGGATATGAAAGATCATTTAATCAATAGTTACTGTGGAGGAAAAGCAATGAAAATTACACGGCTTTTACTGGCAGCTCTTTTGGTGGCAGTGCTTTCAATGGCATCAGGCTGCATCGGCGGCGGAGGCGGGGGTGGAACGGACACGACTGTAGCTCAGGTTCCGACCCTGCAGATGGGTACGATCAGCGGCAAACTTGCCGGCGAACAGAAGGCCGGACTGACTGTCATAGCGGAACAGGTTCTCGGCGGTCAGGCAGCGAGTGTGCGATACGCGTCTTCCAAAAAAC
>JAQTRI010000448.1 GCA_028711905.1 Candidatus Wallbacteria bacterium
AATCGCGCATCAGGGATGTTGACATGGCGGCAGAAATGACCGAATTCACCCGCAACCAGATACTGATCCAGTCGGGTACGGCCATGCTGGCACAGGCCAATGTCAAACCGCAGTCAGTGCTGCAATTGCTGCAGTAAAGCGTTGAGGCAGAGGGGGGGAGCTTTGCTTTTCCCCTCTCCCTATCCTATAATGAGGAGGTGATTAATTATGTTGGAGAACATCAAAATCAATGAATCCGTTATCAAGATTCCCCCTGAAAAGGAGGAACCGGATAAGGCCCTGTCAAATCACAATCCTGACAGGCAGGCCATCAGGAAGCAAGTGGAAGAACAGGCTGAGGCTGATGGAGAACGGCTTACTGAGCTTGAGATCCAGCAGGCTGTAGACAGGATTAATCATGCCATGTCTCTTTTCTCCAAGCGCATCAGGGTTGTTTTCAGTGAAGGAGAACACGAAAAAACGGCTAAGGTTCTGGACCTGAAAACCTCGGAATTACTGAGGGAAGTGCCGATAGATAAAATAATGGAACTGGACAGTGCGATTCAGGACACTCTGGGTATTTTTGTCGATGAAATCGCCTGATCCGCAACTGGGGGGGATAAAATGAGCCTTGGATCCATGAACATCTCCGGACTGGCCAGCGGGCTCGATGTCAGCAGCATTATCGAGCAGCTGATGAGCATCGAACGGCAGCCATACAACCGTATGGAACTGCAACTGGAAAAACTGGAGCTGAAAAAATCCATGATCCAGGAGGTCAATACCAAGGCCTTTGAGCTGCAGACCCTGGTGTTTGACCTGACATTGGAAAATACATACAGGCAGGCCTCGGTTCTGTCCAGCGATCAGGCGGTGGCATCGGCATCGGCCCAGGGCTATGTGACTGGCGGCATCGAGCATGAACTGGCTGTCACAAAGCTGGCCCAGGCTCATTCTGTGGCCGGGGAAAAGCTGGCTCCAGGCACTGGTATCAGCGACCCTTTAGGGTTTACCGGCGGTACTTTTTCCATCAACGGAACCCAGTTCACAGTTGCGGACGGGTACACACTGACCGGCATCCGTGACATGATCAACAGCAATAAAGAGGCAGGGGTTAAGGCCTCGATCGTGGACAGTACTCTGGTAATCACAGCCAATGAAACAGGGGCAGCCGGGCAGATCAGTTTCAGCGATGATGCGGGAACTGTACTTCAGGATCTTTCAATCATTGACGGCGGTGGCGCAGTTCTCAAAGAGATCAGGGCCGCCCAGGATGCGGAACTGACGATCGACGGGCTTTCAGTTACCAGCGCGTCCAACACTTTGGACGGTGTGGTCAGCGGGCTTTCGATCCAGCTCAAGGGCACAGGAACCACAACAATTTCCACTGAGCAGAATGTCGACGGACTGGTGGAAAAGGTCAAGACCCTGGTCGAAAAGTACAATGAGATGCTGAATATGCTGGCCGATAAAATCGGAGAGACTAAATTGTCGGATACTGTGATTAATTCAGCTGAAGACGAGGAAACCCGTGAAGAACTTCTCGGAATCGGTCTGCTTAGAGGTGACTACACTCTGATCGCCATGCAGAACGATCTGCGAGAGGCTTTTTCCGGTATAGTCGGTTCCCTGTCCATGGAAGATGTCGGACTGAAGACAACGGGCATGGTCGGCGGGTCGATGACTGAAGACGCCAAGCGGGGAATTATTGTGCTCGATGAGGAAATGCTGCGCGAAAAACTGGCCGCTGATACGGAGAAAGTCATCAGCCTGTTCCGCAATACAGGCGGCAGTACTACGGTCAGCGATGAACTGGTCGGATCAGGCTCAGGCGCTGATGTGCGATTTATGCTGGACTATCAAAATGTCGCGGAGCAGGTGGCTGTCACAGTCAATGGCGTGGCTTTCAAAGAGGTCTCGGAATTCACGACCGGCATCAGTGAATTCAAGCTCAACCACAATACCGGAGAGATCATTTTTGGCGCTGCTCCTGCTGTGGGAGAAGATATCAAGGCTTCATACCAGTATCTGGAGGGGGCTACCCTGGCATCGGATGGGGACTATGAATTTGGAACCGGCACAGGTTACAACAGCACCTTTTTTATAGGGAACCAGTATGTCAGGGACGGGGTGTCTGTCAAGGTCGGAGGGGTTTCTTACAAAGAGGTCACCAGTTTAGACGATCTGGACGCTGACGATGAATATTACCTTGACCATGACAGAGGCAGGATCACTTTTTTCAAACCGCCTGACAATGGCGCGGATTTGACAGCCACATATGATTACATGATTATCGGCCAGGGGACCATGTGGCAGCTGAATAATGTGCTGAAGGAAGTCAGCGGCATCGGGTCTCTTTACGATGACGAACGCAGCGCTGACAACGAGATTTCGGATGTTCAAGCGCGTATGGCGCAGCTGGAGGATCGGCTGACCAGCAAGGAAGAGCTGTTGTGGAAGCAGTGGACCGCGCTGGAGACTGCTCTTTCCAGCACGCAGAGCCAGGCCACATGGCTGTCTTCGCAACTCGAAAAATTGTCCTGAGAAACGGGGGCTGAATGAACAGAGCAGTTGACACATACAAGAAGACCAGGGTCCAGACAGTGGACGAGGGGAAGCTCCTTCTCATGCTCTACGATGGAGCCCTGCAGTTTCTCAGTGAGGCAGAGGCCGGTATCAACGGAAAAAATGTTGAGAAGGCGCACAACAGTATTATCAAGGTCCAGAAGATAGTCACGGAATTGATGGTATCGCTGAATCTGGAACTCGGCGGCGATATCGCCAGAAACCTCCAGAGCCTGTATGTGTATGTCAACAGAAGGCTGCTGGCTGCCAATGTCAAAAAAGATCGGGAGATCATCGGTGAGGTGCGGGAAATAATCAGTTCGCTGAGGAATGCCTTTGCCGATATTGTCAAAAAAAGCGTCAGACCGAAAACAGAACCAGGCCCTGTTGCTGCTGATTTAGTCGGCAAGCTGAACCTTCAGGGCTGAAAAGGAGGCAACTGATAAGAAGAGACTGATCTGAACCGCATCATTAGAAGGTTGCAAGGAAGCAAACCTGACAGACAAACACGGAGGTACCGAACCATGTCAATGGGAATTATCAATCACAATGTCAGCGCAGTGAATGCACTGCGGACTCTGGAAATCACCAACAACGGAATGAACAAGAACCTGGAGCGCCTGTCTTCAGGACTGCGCATCAACC
>JAQTRI010000449.1 GCA_028711905.1 Candidatus Wallbacteria bacterium
TGCAGGTAAGGTCTGCATCATTAACCACAAAGTCAACAGAATCCTGAGCATCTGTACCCCCAAGGGTCTTTTTGACATGATGCCCTGGAAACCGCAGGTAAGCAAGTGCGGTTTTTTTCTGCGCTTGTGTGGCAATTTTCTACACAGAAAATCCAAATTCTGTTCGTGCCGGGTTGCTGTTTTCATCGTCAACCATGCTGTTTCAGAGCGATATTTCCCTTTTGGCATGCCTGCTGCTTCATAATCTGACGAACGCAAATCAAAACAAATAAAGTTACAGGAGGTGCCTTATGTTCAGCGTCATCAAGAGAACCCCGAAGAACGAGATGAATCCGTTCGATCCCTGGTTCAAGGATTTCCTGACCACAGATCTCTGGGACACAGGCTACCGCTATCCGGCAGTGGATATCTATGAGAAAGACGGATCAGTGCACATCGATGCCGAGGTGCCGGGAGTGGAAAAGGAAAACCTCAAGGTCGGAATTGAGGACGGAGTGTTGACCATCGCCGGAGAAACCAAAGTCGAGAACGAGAAAAAAGACAAGAACTATTTCCGCACGGAACGGCACTACGGATCATTCAAAAGATGCTTCACACTGGGTGAAAATGTCGAGGATGAAAAAATCGAAGCTCATTTCGAAAACGGCATCCTCAAGGTCAGCATCCCGTTCAAAGCTGAGGAAAAGAAACTGACCAAGGAAATCACCATCAAGTAAGACTCAGAAACGGAACACCTTACGGCGAAAGGCGCCCCTCCCCCGGGCGCCTTTTTGCTTTGGGGCTTATCGATCATAATGTTTGACGATAGTATCGTATCGCGTTATAAACAGGTGATGATCAAAACCTTTGCCGATCCTGAAACCGAAAATATCTGGACCGGGGAATAGCATTAGGATCAACAAGCAGTGGAGAATCTGCTTTGAATGGCGTGCCGGCGACTATTACGAGGTGGGAATCACCGACTATCATTAGGAGGCTGCATGAAAAAAATCGCCAGTTATTGATCATTGATCCCTTCCGCCACTCTCTCCACCCAGACCACATCTTTCTTCCATTCCCTGAGAAAATCATCCCTGTGCATTTTCCGCAGTCCCAAAAGAGGATCGCCGAGCGTGACCTCGTTGCCGTTGATCGCCATGACAGCCACGGCATGGCTCAACATGAAACCCCAGTCGATCGATGTATAGCATGGAAGCGGGATCTTTACCAGACCTTCCCAATCCAGGCAGGCGATTTTGACCCTGTACTTCCCGGGATCCAGTTTCATTTTCAATCCCCTGACAGCATTCAGCGGGCCTCCCCCTGCTTCACCGTTCAGCACGCAGAGTCGGGCCATTTCCCACTCTCCGGCCTGCACA
Source organism: Candidatus Wallbacteria bacterium (assembly GCA_028711905.1). GTDB lineage: Bacteria > Muiribacteriota > JAQTZZ01 > JAQTZZ01 > JAQTZZ01 > JAQTRI01. The sequence goes on from JAQTRI010000449.1 coordinate 1,359, forward strand.
CCTAAAGATTTAAGCATGGTCGCACAGACGCAGGGCAGGCAGGTGAATCCCGAGGACTGAAGGCAGACTCCGTCCTTGTCGCAACCGGCTTCGGCAGAAGGGTGGATTCTGGGATAGAGCATGTTAGCGGAGCAATAAGCCCGCCAGAAAATGACGAATGCCGTGAAATACGCCAGAGCTCTCCGGTTCCGGGGAATCAGCCTTCCGCTGCCGGCTCCGAACACGAACAGCACCCCGGCGACACCCCAGCCCTTGAAAAATATGTAATCCAGCTGTGGGAAAAGCGCTATCTCCAGGTCGGGTCTGAATTTAAAATAGAATTCAGCGTAAGCGATCAGCAGCCCGGCTGAGGATAAAAGCGGGATGTACCGCGGAAATCTGCTGCTCAGGCTTTTCCCTGCGAAAAAGGAACCGATCAAAGCTGAGACGATGATGATGGAATAGAAGGACATGCTTCCCAGCCGATCATTCTGCACCTCCTGCATCAAGGAGCAGTTTCAGTGTCTTTTCACCATTGGCATACTTGCTTTTCCCGTATTTTTCACGGAAGCACTGTAGAGCGGTTTTGCCTCCCTGATCCCTGTCGTTGACACGGGCCCCGCTTTCGAGAAGATGCCTGACGATTTGCGGATTAACGGCTTCTGCCGCGTACATGAGCACAGACTTGCCGTTTCTGTCCGCACTGTTGACGTCCGCACCATTATCAAGCAGAAATGCAGCATAAGTTTCATCGTAACCGCATGCAGTTGAAATCAGAGGTGTCATTTTCTGCCGGTCCCTGTGATCGATTTTCGCGCCATATCCACAAGATCACCGCAGGCTGCTGCCTGCATGATAAGTGTCATGGTGGGGTGGCGGAATTGGCAGACGCGACTGCCTGAAAAGCAGTTGGTGAAAACCATAGGGGTTCAAGTCCCCTCCCCTCTAAAAACAACAACCTTAACATAGATCAAGGAAGGCCCTGCTTGTTGGGCCTTTCTGCATTTAGTGGATTATTCATCGCAGAACATCCCGAATCTCCCCTGGTTTCTTCACCACTGCGGAGCGCCAGTTTCCAAATCCTTCGTGCGCATTCACGGCAGCAAACCACGGTTGTTTCCATCATGCTCCATGACCATCAGAAGTTGTTTCCATCATGCTCCATGACCATCAGAAGTTGCTTCTCATCATCTTCATAAAATTTACCGGAATTTACAAACAAATGCAGTTCGTTATGACGCCCAAGATGCTTGGCAATAGACTCAAAAGAGAATCTTCTTAAAACATCTATCGTAACAGGGCGTTTTGAATCCTTAAAAATCAGTGATTCAAAAAAACTTTTCGCAGAATTTGATGACAAAATAGTAAATAGGAAATTGGCTTCTGCCTCTGTATTGCAAGGAATAGAATAGCATGTATCATCTATCATCATGGGGCGATCACTGTAGGGTGGAACAACCACAAAGTGAAAAGATTTGTAAAGACCTGATACAGCTACTTTCCATGGCGAAAAAGAGTAGCGACCGATACCAAATATTGAAAAACGGGGACGATTTTGGTAGATCGTACTACGCCGATTATCAAGTTCTACCGAATGCTTTAGCAGATAGTGCCATGTCTTGGGTGCCTTTATAGAAATGATACCAGTATCCTCTCCGGTATAAGTTTGTGTGACTAAAACATACTTGCGGGGCTCAATGCGACTATTACCCAAATCTGAAGATTTCAAAATGGGATAAACATATTCGTCTTCTAAATCAATCAATTCACCGAATCCATTACGGTATAAATCGCCTTCGCGGGTAAACTCCATGATTTTTACGGCATCATGTTTTATCC
>JAQTRI010000059.1 GCA_028711905.1 Candidatus Wallbacteria bacterium
CCTACAAGCATTTTTACCATCTGTCCTGCCTGATCATATTCATACCTGATGTTGCCGAAGGCCTGAGAATTCAATGCCACACGGTTACCATCGGCATCATAGGTAAATTCTTCGATTTCTCCATCAGGATAAACAGCCTTGATTACACGGCAGATACTGTCGTAATCGTAAATAGTGACTTCATTCGATCCGTTGATCAATTCAGTTTTCTTTGTCATGAACCCGTTTTTGTTGTAATCGTATGAAGCCTTGTACAGGACATCTTCCTGTTTCAAAAGTGCTTCTTCCTTGATCAGTCCATTGGCAAGGTATTTGAGGGTCTTCTTGATCTCGTTCGGATAATTGATCTGATTTTTCCTGCCTGCCAGGTCATAGGAAATGCCGAGCTGCAAATTTCCTGATGCGATCGTGCTGACCAGCCCCTGGTTGTTGTAAGTGTAGTTCAGGCTGGAACTGCCTCTGGAGACCTTGGTCAGTCGGCCTGTGCGATCATAAGCCTGTTCCTGAGGATCACCCTCGGGGAATACCATTTTCGTGAGTTGCCCAAGAGTATCGCGCAGCATCTGAACCTGGAAATCCGGGCCTTTTATGCCTGTCATCTCGCCTGCTGCGTTGTATGCAAGGCTGTATGTTTTGCCTGCTGAGCTCATGGATGTGGTCAGGTTGCGAAAGTTATAGGCATACTGCTCAGTCATGTCGGACGGTTTTTTTCTGGTTGTCAGGTTGTTGTTGAGGTCATAGGAATATGAGAAGGTGTTTTCAATTTCGTCAACAATACCGCTGCCCCGGCAGCTGATGTCGTAATTCTTGTGTGCGGTGCTTCTCATGGGATTCTGAACCATTTTTTAAACTCATCAGTCTGCCTTCGGTAGTAGTCTTCTATTGAAGAAACTTTGGTAATAATGTTTTCCCAATGTGCAATTAACGCAGGATGTCGTTCAGTTGTATCCGACTTATAAACAATGTCAAATAATAACATAAAAAGTTCGCCAATCAAATGTATGTCGTTTTCATTAAGTAACAAATCTACCGCTTCAGGAATAACTGCAAAAGCTTCATGAGGCATAAGTGACTTAACAACGCTTTCCCGAAAATCGGAGAATAACCATTCGTTTCTTTGTAACTTGACTTCCCAGTCACTTTTTAAGTTGTTGTAGTTCTTTGTTAGACTCATGGATGAACCATCTTGACTTTGAAGTCTGCGTAAACTTTAGTCAACTCATTAAGAACGTAATGAATTTCCACTTTGTTTACTTTTTGAGAAACCTTAACCCATCCTTGAGAGGCTGGCCACTTAGGGTCGCTTAGCACGAGTTTTTTCAAGATCGTACCGGCAGACGGATTGGACATCACCTGCTCCATAGCCAGTTTGGTCTTCAAGTCAACAACACCTCTGGCATGTGAGGCGATATCTGAAAGATTTCTCGCGTTTCGTCCGAATGACAATCTGCTGACAAGATTATCAACAAATGTACTTACACGCTGGTATGCATCACAACTCCTTACCCGGTCCACAGATGTCAGCAGGGCTGTACTTAATGATGCAGCAAGTGTTTGCAGTTGGATCAATGCTGTACTTGCCCCGGCATACATGAGTGCCGAGGTGCCGAATGTTATTGTCCCGGCTGTCAGCAACGATGCACTATCGTCTGACCACAGCGATAAACCGAACCCGGAAAGGAAATACACTGCTTTGCGGAATGGATCATCTGCAGCCAGATATTCTTCCGCACAGTACTTTGCCACTAATCTGGCTTCGTCTTCACCAAGATCAATGTTCCCCCAAGGTGCCCACATGCAGCCTGTCGGATCGGAAAACATCAGCGGCGAATTTCCCACATAACTGAAATCATTTAACTGGGCCAGATTGTAAGTAGCCTGCATGCCGCCAGACAACATGCCTATTTCGTTAAACGAATCTCTCGACAGGAACCTTCCGATCTTTGGATCGTAGAAACGGCTTCGATAAAAATAATGATCAGCTACAGCATCATATTCTCTTCCTGTAAAACCGAAACCAGATTCTGAATCATTGGCTTCGTAACCGAAGGAGCGATAGTTCCTTTTTTTCTCAGCAGAACCGGCAGCGGAAAACTGCAGTTTTACAGAGCCGAGAAAATCCTGAAAGTACCCATGAAAAGTTCCTTGCTCATCAATGAACCCGAAAATCTCGTCCATGATTTTTCCAGGTATCACTTTCTGCATGCCTTTATCAGTCGTAATCTCCAGAATATTCGCACCGACATACGCGAACTTCTCTTCATGGATTCCGGTGGAATCATTGTAGCGCCGTGTAAGACGTTCACCGGTCGGTGCATAAGTGTATTCCACCATGTTACCGTCTTTTTCGATGGTAATGAGTCTGCCGAATGGGCCGTAAGTGTATGAGGCGTTCTCTGCGCCGTTTCTCGCTGTCATGGAGCCGTCTTTGTTGAACGCGAAGATAACCTCTTGCGTCTCCCTGGATTGTGGGCCGATACGCGGATCGGCCCCTACACGAGAGGTGCCGCCAACAGTCATCTTCAACAACTGCCCCGTCTGATCGTATTCATAGCGGATCTCTCCGGCTGATGCCATATTTAATGCAAGTCTGTTGCCCTCTGCATCGTAGCTGAATTCCTCGGTTTCACCGTCTGGGTACACGGCCTTGGTCAGTCTTCCGATGGCGTCGTATTCGTATGTTGTGATTTCTGTGGTGTATTCCCGAGATTGCGGGCCGATACGAGGATCGGCCCCTACAGGAATCTGTTCCGACTTGTTCGTCATGTAACCGTTTTGGTTATATTCATACCTGGCTTCGTATTTGATTTCATTGCCCTTTTCCAGCCATTCACGCACAATGCGGCCGTCTTTTCTGTATTCGATCTTCTTGGCGATACCATTGGGATAATTGACTGCCGTCTTTCTATTGGCTGTGTCATAGGCAAAGCCGATTTCAATGCCGTCTCTGGTGATCTTCTCGACCAAGCCCTGTGTATTGTATGCATAACCCAGCGTACTCTGTCCTCTGGCGACTTTGGTCAGTCTGCCGGTCTTGTCATAGCTGAAATCGGTCTTGTCGCTGATGTTCAGGGTTTTGGAAGTCAGTCTTCCCAGAATGTCGTAAATGAAAGCTGCGTTGTAGTCTGTGCCATTGATGCCTGTCAGCTCTCCGGCATTGTTGTATGCAAAGGTGTACGAGAGTTCGCCGCCGATGTTCTTGAATCCAACTGTATCGCCTTTGAGACTGGCCTTCATGCTCTGAAGCTGGTTCAGAGAATTGTATGCGTAATTCTCTGCCTTGCCTGTGGCAGCATTTTTCTTCAGGAGGTTGCCGGAAAGGTCGTAGGAATACACATTGGCATCCTCTGTGCCGTTGTCGATCTTGACGACACGGTTCAGGTTGTTGTATGCCATGCGCTTCTGTCTGCCTTCAGGCATGGTGATGTTGACGAGATTGCCTGATGCGTCATACTGGTAGTTTGTTGCTGAGCCCAGGGCATCGGTAATGGCTGCGATCAGTCCCTGGTCGTTGTATGAGTAGCTTTGAGCATTGCCGAGAGCGTCGATTTCTTTTACTAACTCGCCATTGCCGTTGTACTCGAACCTTCGTTTGTTACCGAGAGGATCTGTGATCGATTGCAGCAGGTTCAGTTCATTGTAGTCGAGTCTGTACGTTTCGCCTGCGCCGTTGGTGACTGCTGTCAGGTTTCCCGCCTGATCATACTCCTTTTCAAACGCTGTCCTGCCGCCGAACGATGACTTGATTACCCTGCCCTGTGCATCGTGGTCATACCAGGCGATCCGAGCTTCAGGGTCTTTCACTCCGCGCAATGCGCCTGAAAGAGTCCAGTTGAACTGCCAGGCATTGCCTGCTGCGTCAATGCGCTTTTCCATTTCACGCTTTTTGTTGTATTGATACTGCGTGGATCTTCCCAATTCATCCGTGACTTTGAGCAATTGCCCGGCAAGGTCGTAATCGAACGATACTGTGCCGTTGCCATTGACAGTGGTTTTCAAGAGACCGGAGGGGCTGTATGTATTGGCAATGGTGTGATTGTTGGGGTCAGTGTATTTGACCAGATTGCCCATGCCGTCATACTGCATGATCTCTTTGGCTCCGTATTCGCGGGTGATGTCTAAGAGCCTGTGGTGGTAATCGTAAGTGAAACTGGTTTTTCTTCCCTGCTGGTCGGTCATAGTCAGGATATTGCCGAAGATGTCGCGGGTAAAGGATACGGCATTGCCGGCGCTGTCTTTGATCTCAGATACGAACCAGTTCTGGTCATACTGATAATACAAATTGCGGCCTTCGAAATCCGTGCGCTTGAGCATTTTTCCGCGCTCGTCGTAGGCCATGTAGCTGGTCTTGCCCATGGCATTGTTGACTGAGGTCAAGTTGCCTTTTGCGTCGTAGCCGTAAGTTGTGACATTGCCGTTCTCGTCTGTGACTGAAGTCAGAAGATCGTCTGAATACTGGAACTTCTTCATGCCATTGTCAGGCTTTCTCGTGCTCAGCATATGGCCCTGGAGGTCATAGGAATAGCGGAACTCGCTGCCGTCAGGCATGGAGCAGTGTATCATCTGATTGGTGCGCGAATAGGTGTACTTGGATATGGCTCCGTTGCAGTCCGTGAATTCCACGATCAGGCCATACATGTCAGTGCGCATGGACTTCTTGTGGCCCATGCTGTCGGTTTCCACTATGTTGGTGAAGAATCCGGCATACTGGTCGCCTGTGTCAGTGTATGTCCTGAGTATGGAATAGCCTTCGCTGTTCGTAATCTTGGTTTTCCGGTTCTTGGCGTCGTACTCGTAATCCTCGCGATAGCCGTTGCGATTGATCATGGCCTTCATGTTGCCTGCTGCGTCCCACTCATACTTGTTGACGCTGGAATCAGGATAAGTGATGCTGATACAGCGGTTCTGACTGTCGTAACCGTAAGTGCGGATGGCTTTGCCTGCAAAGTCAATCATGGCGGAAACTCTTGTGCCGTTGCAGGCGTTCCAAAGGTACTGCACCTTTCTGCCGCAGGGCAGGGTTTTTGTGATCAATCGGTCTGATTCATCATAGATGAAGGTAATGGTATTGCCGTTGTGGTCAACTTGCTTCTCGATCTGTCCCTTGGCGTTAAAGTACTTCTTTGTGCCGTTCCTGTATGTGATTACAGGCAGTCCGTCTTCCACAGAGTGCCTGAGAAAATGACAGCGCTCAGGGTACCAGTTGCCGTCCTGGCCAGGCAGGAAAGCCCAGAGTTGGGAGCGGTCGTCAAGGAAGCGCTTGCGCTTAGGCTGTTCTGCCTTAGTTGTAGAAACGTCATCCATCAGATACTGGAAATCCGCCATGTGCATGCCCGGTCCATTGGGCAGGCCGTCGTATTTTACCGGATTGTCCGGAGAGACTTTCTTGAACCATTCGCTGATCTTTTCGCCATTGGTCTTTGAAAGCTTGCGCATGTCGCAGCCAGGCCCGTCATTGGGCAGGTGCGTGCGTGAATCCATGTCTGAGAAGCTCGGAGGAGCTTGACCTTCGCTCGGCAGGATCGGCTGTATGGGCGGATTTGTGCCATTGATGTCCATGTCGTCGTCAGGATTGAAATCCCCTGTGCCTGGCTCAGGATACTGCGGCGGGTCAACGCTGCTTTCCTCGCTGTCATTGCTGAGGGTTTTGCCGGGGAAGTTCGGCAAAGTTGCACCCAAACTTGGTGGGGTGACGGCCGGAACAGGGCTCCCGACTGCCGAGTTACAACGAGCAGGCGGGATGTGGAGGCCGACAGGACCCCAACTGCCAGCTTTGCTGGAAAGCATCAGCAATGTTGAGCACCAATCAATGTCTTTGCCGAACAGCAAACTGCCATCAATCCTGCCTGCCAGCACAGCTTCTCTGATCTGCACAATGATGTCAGTGTAGATGCCGGTCTGTGAGGATTGCCTGTCAATGAAAACCAGTAATTGTTCCATGTCCTGAACAGAGGCTATGGCGCGGGTGACAATGGATGATTCCAGGGTATCGATCCGCTGCTGCAGGGAATCGGTGTTTTCCTGCTTTTGCTCCAGGGTCAGGCATTCATGTTTCAGAGTGCTGTATTGGGAAAGGAGGGTAGTGATGGGGGCGGGTGCTGCGGAGAGGAACGTTATCAGCACCAGCACTGCCAGAAAAGCCCGGAGTAATGCTGAGTGAATCGCTTTCATTGTCCTGCCTTGTTGCAGATCATTATACCTGATTCCGCATAGAACAACAAAGCGAGAAGTAAAATGAAACGTAAACTTATGCGCTGATTTTGTCGTAAAATATCACGCCGCTGGACATTTCCGATGACGCATGTACCCACTTACTTCGGAGAACTGTTTTTTCTGAAAACAATCAAGAATGCAAAAAACTCACTTACAATTGTTGAGAGAACAACAAATGCTATGGAATAAAATAAGAAAATTGGTTTATTTCTAAACGGAAGAAACAAAACTAACAAAATTAATATAATTACACAACTAAGGAGCGATTCAATGCACAATCTCACAATATCCCGTCTGTCAATGTCCCGACTCCAGCCAGGGTTGAATATGTAACATCCGATGAACAATACAAATGATATCCAAATTAGAGGGCGCTGGGTTTGCTGAAGTATTGCGTGTGATAAAATCAATCCGTTACAGAGAAAAATAATCGCTGATAGAAGAATGAATTTCAGCTTATTCATTGTTAACATGCTCCATCATCTCAAAATAGACTTCAGTATTTAACGGGGCATTTAAATCGTTATGGAATCTGTATTGGAACTCATATGCTTCTGTCTCTGATTTTAGTGGATTAAACCAGATCTGCTCAAAAGCATGAAAATATTCATGAACCAAAACACTAGCTCTTTCAGCATCGCATGATGAATGAAATCTTTCACCAATCAAAATCCGGTTCGGGTTAAATGGCGTATACGCTGCGTGTGCGTCAAAAATATTTGAAGCTCTCCGGAACTTTATATTGTTCAGTTTCTCATAAATCCTCAGTAACATTTTTCCTCTTTCAATCTCACTTAAATCAGAAGATTTTGTCAGAATGTTACCTTGATGTTGGATATATCTCAGAGCGCTTCTAACATTATTCATCTGTTCATGATTCAAAAAACTTATTTCAGAATAGGCAGAAAAGGATAATGCTAAAACTCCACCCCAACTATAAGTCGCAAAAGCAATGGTGGGTATAGAGATTGCGGTAGAAAAAAAAGCACTTGCAGGACTTGTTCCGAAGGGATCTGAAAACATTGAAGGGCTATTTCTTACATAATTCCAGTCGTTCAATTGGTGCGGAACATAAGTAACATACTCATTAGCGTACAGTAAACCTGTGCTAGTAAAAATGTCTCTTGACAGAAAAGTCCCTATGCTATAATCAAAATATCTGCTCCTGTAAAAATACAACTCTTCCTGCTCTCCATTTTCCCTTCCGGTGAATCCAAAACCTGAATCTGCACCCGATGGTTCTGCGCCAAACGCTCTGTATTTACGCAATTTAATGACATTGCCGTTCATGTCAAAAGCGATTTTCACGGAATTCTGATAGTCTTGATAATAGAAATTCGCTGTACCATTTGATCCAGTTTCTCCATAGATTTCATCAATGCCAAGGCCTGCAATAACCTTCTTCAATCCCTTGTCTGTCGTAATCTCCAGAATATTCGCCCCGACATACGCGAACTTCTCTTCATGGATTCCTGTGCTGTCCTTGTACTTTCTGCTGAGGCGTTCTCCAGTGGGTGCATAGGTGTATTCCACCATGTTGCCGTCTTTTTCGACTGAGATCAGCCTGCCGAATGGGCCGTAAGTGTATGAGGCATTCTCTGCGCCGTTTCTGGCTGTCATGGAGCCGTCTTTGTTGAACGCGAAGATAACCTCTTGCGTCTCCCTGGATTGTGGGCCGATACGCGGATCGGCCCCTACACGAGAGGTGCCGCCAACAGTCATCTTCAACAACTGCCCCGTCTGATCGTATTCATAGCGGATCTCTCCGGCTGATGCCATATTTAATGCAAGTCTGTTGCCCTCTGCATCGTAGCTGAATTCCTCGGTTTCACCGTCTGGGTACACGGCCTTGGTCAGTCTTCCGATGGCGTCGTATTCGTATGTTGTGATTTCTGTGGTGTATTCCCGAGATTGCGGGCCGATACGAGGATCGGCCCCTACAGGAATCTGTTCCGACTTGTTCGTCATGTAACCGTTTTGGTTATATTCATACCTGGCTTCGTATTTGATTTCATTGCCCTTTTCCAGCCATTCACGCACAATGCGGCCGTCTTTTCTGTATTCGATCTTCTTGGCGATACCATTGGGATAATTGACTGCCGTCTTTCTATTGGCTGTGTCATAGGCAAAGCCGATTTCAATGCCGTCTCTGGTGATCTTCTCGACCAAGCCCTGTGTATTGTATGCATAACCCAGCGTACTCTGTCCTCTGGCGACTTTGGTCAGTCTGCCGGTCTTGTCATAGCTGAAATCGGTCTTGTCGCTGATGTTCAGGGTTTTGGAAGTCAGTCTTCCCAGAATGTCGTAAATGAAAGCTGCGTTGTAGTCTGTGCCATTGATGCCTGTCAGCTCTCCGGCATTGTTGTATGCAAAGGTGTACGAGAGTTCGCCGCCGATGTTCTTGAATCCAACTGTATCGCCTTTGAGACTGGCCTTCATGCTCTGAAGCTGGTTCAGAGAATTGTATGCGTAATTCTCTGCCTTGCCTGTGGCAGCATTTTTCTTCAGGAGGTTGCCGGAAAGGTCGTAGGAATACACATTGGCATCCTCTGTGCCGTTGTCGATCTTGACGACACGGTTCAGGTTGTTGTATGCCATGCGCTTCTGTCTGCCTTCAGGCATGGTGATGTTGACGAGATTGCCTGATGCGTCATACTGGTAGTTTGTTGCTGAGCCCAGGGCATCGGTAATGGCTGCGATCAGTCCCTGGTCGTTGTATGAGTAGCTTTGAGCATTGCCGAGAGCGTCGATTTCTTTTACTAACTCGCCATTGCCGTTGTACTCGAACCTTCGTTTGTTACCGAGAGGATCTGTGATCGATTGCAGCAGGTTCAGTTCATTGTAGTCGAGTCTGTACGTTTCGCCTGCGCCGTTGGTGACTGCTGTCAGGTTTCCCGCCTGATCATACTCCTTTTCAAACGCTGTCCTGCCGCCGAACGATGACTTGATTACCCTGCCCTGTGCATCGTGGTCATACCAGGCGATCCGAGCTTCAGGGTCTTTCACTCCGCGCAATGCGCCTGAAAGAGTCCAGTTGAACTGCCAGGCATTGCCTGCTGCGTCAATGCGCTTTTCCATTTCACGCTTTTTGTTGTATTGATACTGCGTGGATCTTCCCAATTCATCCGTGACTTTGAGCAATTGCCCGGCAAGGTCGTAATCGAACGATACTGTGCCGTTGCCATTGACAGTGGTTTTCAAGAGACCGGAGGGGCTGTATGTATTGGCAATGGTGTGATTGTTGGGGTCAGTGTATTTGACCAGATTGCCCATGCCGTCATACTGCATGATCTCTTTGGCTCCGTATTCGCGGGTGATGTCTAAGAGCCTGTGGTGGTAATCGTAAGTGAAACTGGTTTTTCTTCCCTGCTGGTCGGTCATAGTCAGGATATTGCCGAAGATGTCGCGGGTAAAGGATACGGCATTGCCGGCGCTGTCTTTGATCTCAGATACGAACCAGTTCTGGTCATACTGATAATACAAATTGCGGCCTTCGAAATCCGTGCGCTTGAGCATTTTTCCGCGCTCGTCGTAGGCCATGTAGCTGGTCTTGCCCATGGCATTGTTGACTGAGGTCAAGTTGCCTTTTGCGTCGTAGCCGTAAGTTGTGACATTGCCGTTCTCGTCTGTGACTGAAGTCAGAAGATCGCCGGAATACTGGAACTTCTTCATGCCCTTGTCAGGATTTCTCGTGCTGAACATGTGGCCGTAGATGTCGTATGAATAGCGGAACTCGCTGCCGTCAGGCATTGAGCAGTGTATCATCTGATTGGTGCGCGAATAGGTGTACTTGGATATGGCTCCGTTGCAGTCCGTGAATTCCACGATCAGGCCGTACATGTCAGTGCGCATGGACTTCTTGTGGCCTAAGCTGTCGGTTTCTACGATGTTCGTGAAGAATCCGGCATACTGGTCGCCTGTGTCAGTGTATGTCCTGAGGATGGAATAGCCTTCGCTGTTGGTGATTTTGGTTTTGCGGTTCTTGGCATCGTACTCGTAATCCTCGCGATAGCCGTTGCGGTTGATCATGGCGTTCATGCGGCCGGAGGTGTCGTCCCATTCATACTTGTTGATACTGGAATCAGGATAAGTGATGCTGGTGCAGCGGTTCTGGCTGTCGTAGCCGTAGGCGCGGATGATCTTGCCTGCATAGTCGATCATGGCTGAAACTCGCTTACCGTTGCAGGCGTTCCATTGATACTGCACTTTCCTGCCACAGGGCATGAGCTTTTCAATCAGCCTGCCGGATTCATCGTAAGTGAAAGTGATAGCATTGCCGTTGTGGTCAACTTGCTTTTCAATCTGCCCTTTATCATTGAAGTATTTTTTCGTACCGTTGCAGTATGTGATGACAGACTGGCTGTCTTCAATAGAATGCTTGAGAAAATGGCAGCGCTCAGGGTACCAGTTGCCGTCTTGAGCGGGCAGGAAAGCCCAAAGCTGGGCACGGTCGTCAAGGAAGCGCTTGCGCTGAGGCTGGTCAGCTTTGGCCACAGCCGTATCATCCATCAGATACTGGAAATCCGCCATGTGCATGCCAGGCCCATTGGGCAGGCCGTCAAAATTCACTGGATTGTTCGATGACACCTTCTTGAACCATGCGCTGACTTTTTCGCCATTGATCTTTGAAAGCTTGCGCATGTCGCAGCCAGGCCCGTCATTAGGCAGGTGCGTGCGTGAATCCATGTCCGAGAAACTCGGTGGCGCTTGACCTTCGTTCGGCTGGATCGGCAGTATGGGCGGATTCGTGCCATTGATGTCCATGTCATCGTCAGGATTGAAATCTCCTGTGCCTGGCTCAGGATTCTGCGGCGGGTCAACGCTGCTTTCCTCGCTGTCATTGCTGAGAGTTTTTCTCAGAAGAGTCTGGAGCGTAGAATTCCAGCTCTGGGTGATCGAGTCAGCAGCTCTGCCTGGTTCAAAGCACATCCTGCCTGCCAGCGCAGCTTCTCTGATCTGCATGATGATGTCTGTGTAGATGCCGGTCTGTGAGGATTGCCTGTCAATGAAAACCAGTAATTGTTCCATGTCCTGAACAGAGGTCATGGCGCGGGTGACAATGGATGATTCCAGGGTATCGATCTGGTGCTGCAGGGCATCAGTGTTTTCCTGCTTCTGTTCCAGGGAGAAACACTCCTGCTTGAGGTCGCTGTAATGGGAAAGTAGGATAGAAATGGGCGTGGAAGCTGCGAAGATCAGCGTTGTGCAAAGGATCAGAGTGCAGATCATCAACTTATTCACTTTGCACCTCCTTTGCGGGTCATGTGCTCAATGGTCTTGGCAATCACTCCCTGGCTCTGCTTCAATTCTTCCGCCTTTTTGATCAGACCTTTCAGATCATTCTCATACATTCCCGCTCCATTGGCAATGATGCCTTTAGCGGCCCTGATGAATTCGTCAAATCTGCAGTCATTAAAATCGCAGACAGCAAGGCCGATCTCAGCCTGAACATTCGCTTCTGTCCACTCTTTGGCGATGTGGCTGTATGTTTTTCTCTGGGCGTTGGTATCGCTCATGCCCTGGCCAAGCGCCAGCATGAATCCCGCGGGTAAAGAGTAAGTCCCGCTTTGACGGTAAATCGCGTCGAACGCCTCTAAGGCTTTGGGATAGTAAGCTTCCCAATATTTGTGCGTCTCTTCGGCTTCGATGGCAGTGCGCTCTAAAAGCAGTCGCAAGGCAGCCAGAAATTCCGAGCGTTCTCCGCTTCCGGTATCGATGAACCGCCAGACTTTGGCAATACCCATGCTCTGCTCTATGCGCAGGTGGTTGTACACGTCGATGCAGGCTTTCAATGTGTCTGACGCCTGATTTCTCGCTTCAATGTCTCCCAGGAGACTGTTAATCATCTCAGGATTGAACAGCACCTTCGGATCTCTGGCAGCGTTGATCCATTCGGTTTTTGGCACAAGCCGCAACTCATAGCTGACCACAGGCAGATTGTAGTTGCTCTTCCTCTGCCAGAAAATGTAGTCATCAGTTCTGGTGATTGCGCAGACGCCGCGCTGCTTGGTCAAAGACAGCCACACGCTTTCAGGGCACAACATACTGTCTTCATTCTTCAGCAGATCAGTGACATATGTTCCTGAATCAGCTGTCAGGGAAGGAGTATTGAAACCGAGGAAAGTAATGTCATCAAGATTTGCCCACAACGCGCCTGGTGACGCAAAATGCTCCATCGGATAGGTGAAATTGTAGTCATTGATGTCAAAAATCGAGCAGGAATAGATCAATGCTGTTTCCAGTTCCCCCTGCCAGGGTAAAATATCCGGATGTGGAGGAGGAAATACAGCTTGCGCAAATTCCATGGACATTCCAAGATTATCTGCGAACTCGCTCCAGAACGCGCCTGTTTTGTGCGAGCCGTGGCCGATCATGAACAGCCAGTCCGGAGTGTTCTTAACGCTGACATGGTGCTTTTGCTTATCGCCGAATTTCAATCGCAATGTCACTGTGCCTGCGCATCCGAGCCAGCGCTTGTTGGCGTCAGGCCACTGGTATTTTGTGCTGGCGAACACCACTGCATTGTCACGGCAGACGAAGTTGTACTTGTTTTTCATCGAGCTATCGAACA
>JAQTRI010000450.1 GCA_028711905.1 Candidatus Wallbacteria bacterium
CCTTAAGAATGATAACCTTATTAATTCTTTTATTGTTTTTCATAGTCCAAATGATACCAGATATTTAGTCAGATTTCATTTTTTAAGTGAACCATGCTCAACCCTGGAAATGGATTAAATATCGCTGATGTGCTGTACGGTAACAGAATAGATCTGACCAATTTCATCAAGAAGTTGTTCCTCGATCAGTTGTACCTGGTCATGAGGGGAGTAGCCGCTGTGTGTCGACCGGCAGATGTGAATAATCTTCGGGGCCGAAACGAACTGTTTCAGGTAGGCTACCAAATCCTTGATTCGATTACTGATGGTTGATTCAGGCATTTTCAGTTCAGATACGATGTCTTCATTGAACCTGTCGAATTCCAGGAAGTACTTGCTATTCTCTTTTAGAGCCCGGATTTTATGGTGCGGACACAAACGCAGAAAGTGATATGGATCATTGGCAAAGGATTCATATTCTTTTTTGGTCACATTTACTCTATTAACAGTTCTTGGAAACTTCTCGCAGGAAAAATAATCCAGGTCAATATCCAGTACATTAGGACCTTCAGGAACAGGGATTGAAGCCTCGACATTCATCTTGTAGTAGTCAAAGCAAGCGTGCCGGACAGCCTTCTGGTTATTCCGTACAGCATCCCGCGTAAACACCCGGCCTTCATTATTCATTGTAGACAGGAAAATGCGCTCTGGTTCTCTACTGCATGCAGGCGCATGGTTAAACCAGCAAATCGTGTTGAAAATCCCCTGAAATGCAGCAGGGATAATGAAGTTGCCGATGTTCATTTCAGTCATTGCGAAATCATGAATCCGGCATAAATCTACAGGGAAATTGAAGATCGAATCAAAAAATCTTGGATAATTCATATCAGCGTGCTCGTCAAAGTGTAGAAGGTTTGAGCCCTGCTTCGGCATCAGGCCTTTTCTGAGCGCATAATGCCAGAGGAAAAAGGCTTCGTGATGTTCTTCCAGAATAAACAAGGGAATCATTGGTTGGTCTCGGATTTCAGGAGTGCTTGTGACAAACAATCGATCCGGATTTGATCGCCTATTGAATACTTACAGCCGCCAAGGCATCGGTAAAAGAACTTGCAGGCTCTTTTATGCTTGAAATCAATGCAGGTGTCATTCCAAAATGAATTTCGATACTCCGTAAATTTTTCCCAGGCAAGCCAAAAATCCGGCCATGAAACATTTAAGATTGAAGGACCAACTGCCGGGCCTGCCGGGCAGAATTTGATCCTGCCATGACAATCCAGCGGTAGTTGGGCAATCCACATGAAACAGCCGCGATTCATGCGGGAAATTTTTTCCAGCTGTTGATCAGCAATTTTATGCTCCACAGATTTTGCTTTGAGCCAGCAAAATGGTGTCAGCTCAACTCTGACGGGCAGGTTCAATGCCTCTAACTCAGTAGCATTCATCAGTAATTCAAACCAGTCATTACCGCTCAGAAAGATGGAACTGCTTATTTCTCCACAGCCAAGAGGCAACAAACGGTTGATGTCAAAGAAAAGATCGGCAGTGCCGGAAATCTGTCTGATCATCTCTCCAAGAAGCAGAATATCGTTTTTTTTGTTTAGCATGTTCGGGGAATATTGCACAAATGCATTGATCCCGGATTGACAGCAGCGCTCTATGGCTGTCAGTGCTTCCCTGAACGACCCGGCCCTTTGTGTGATACGATCGTGAACCGATTCATCTGAGGAATGGAAAGAGATACCGATTTCATTAATACCGGCAGCTTTCAATTGATCGCAAAAACCGATTCCAGCCAACCGGCTGCCGTTGCTGACCAAGCGCTGAAACAGACCATAAGATTTACCGACTGCCAGCAGATCAATGAATGCCGGATGCAGTGTTGGTTCGCCTCCCAGATAAAGAATCTCTTTGGTGCCTGTACTGCCGAGTAGAGATACGATATCGTTAAGCAATTGAAAGTCAGGGTGTGCCGGTGTACGACTCGGTAAGGAATTGTAGCAATAAACGCATTTGTTGTTGCAGACATTGGTCACATCCAGCATGGCGTTCAAAGGCTGTTCAGGGATGTTAAAAAGCTTCCCCGGTTCTATCTGATGCGTAAAACATTGCTGCAGTATCACATCAAACTCCTGTAAAGATCCTGATTTTCTCTGATGTATTGTCTGTAGAGCATAGCTCTGCCAGAACATTCTCCAGGCTTTTTGACTTGAAGTGGTAAAAAAAGAGGCCCACTTTTGCCTTCTTTGACTGTGTAAAGCAGATTCGAACAATCAATTCCCCTCAGTTCGGAAATGATTTTATCAACAATTTCAGGATTGACAATGCAGGGAACCCCGGAAAATATGGACTCCCAGATCAGGTTAGAAAAATCTTCAACCCCGCCGGATTCAGTCCAACACCAGACAAACTTGCATGAATGGATCAGATCGGGCATCTGACGAGGATGAACGAAAAACTTGTAAGTGATGAGCTTAGAAATCTCCAGCTTTTCAACCTGCCTTTTAAATTCAACTGCATAATTACCACCGCAGACAAAAAGAGCGGATAAAGATCTGCGTTTGATGAAATCTAGAAGCTGCTTCATCCCCTTAAGATCCCAGTAGAAGTTGATTTTACCCGCGAAAAAAACATCGTAGTTCTTTGAGGAAAGTCGCGGCTTGAAGACATCCGGATTGGGCACATAGCTTGGCAACACATGAATTTTGTTGCAGCGGAAGTCGCAAAGGTCGGAAATCCAATTTTCGACTCTGTGATTCGTAACTACCGCATCGGATAAAGCAAAATATCTCTTCAGGTTATCGACAAATTCCGAATCATGGTAAAATTTTATTAGATCACTGCCGGCATGCCTTGTTATCAGTGGTTTTCCAGTAATCCTGGCTATCAGCAACCCGATTTTAAAAAAAGGCCATAGGTAATTCGTTTCAATAATATCAGGTCGAAACTCATCGGAGATTTTCAGGCTTGCGCGCAACAACCTATCGTCCAGCAAAGTAGTTTCCGGTAAATGCCAGGGAATGACTTTATCTCTCAGGCAGGTTGTTTTCCGTTCTATATCTCTGTATTTGGCCGTATATTTTTTTACGCCCACAGTCACGGATCTGAAATCAAAATCCGATTTGCTGAGTTCATTATATAACCAGTAAGTCTTGGCAGAAATTCCGCCCTGCAGGGGTGGATACT
>JAQTRI010000451.1 GCA_028711905.1 Candidatus Wallbacteria bacterium
CGACAGGGAACTGAAAGACTGCAAACCGTTCAATCCCTCAGGGTTGATGATCGCTCAAAGCGTTAAGCTTGGCACCAAGCTCAAAGAGAGCTGGTTCAAAACCCCGGAACTTGTCAAACGGGGGGATTTGCTGTCTATCATCAAATCTGTCGGGAACCTGAATGTGATGGACCGGGCCGAGGCGCTGGAAGACGGGTGCGCAGGGGACATCATCAGGGTCAAAAACATCAAGAGCAACAGGATCGTGCGGGCCAGGGTACACAACGGAAGTACTGTAACTGCGCTGTGAGAGCCTGGATGAGCATCGGCAGAGTTAAAACGATTCGGGAGTTCTCAAAATGAAATGGCAAAGGATGAAGCCGCAACTGATGCGTGAAGCGGCTAAGGAAAGAGTCAGGGAGTTGAATCTCAGGCTTAAGCGACTTATGCCCCCTTCAGATGCCGACATCTCCTCTCCGCCCCCGGTGAATGTTATCAGGGACGAAATGCACGGACATGTCGCAGAGCGCGCAGTTATCACCCTCACTTCGCGTGGTTGCGAATGGGCGCACAGCAGGAAGGGTTCAGGGGGTTGCACCATGTGCGGACATTACAAGGGCACCACAAGGGGAAAGCCGTTGGATCAGCGGGCACTCTTTGACCAGTTTCGCACTCAGTTACAGGGGTTGAACCATGGGAGCATAGAATGGCTCTGTCTGTACAACTCCGGCAGCTTTCTCAGCCCTGAGGAGGTTCCTCCTGAAACCCGCCGCAATATTTACGATCTGGTGGCTGATTTTCCGAACATCAGGCGCCTGACGATCGAGACCAGGCCTGAGTTTGTAAACCAGTCTGTTCTCAAGGAGATTAACCGGTATCTCGGCCAGATCGAGGTCGAGATCGGCATCGGCATTGAAACCGTTAATGACACTGTGCGCGATTTATGCATCAACAAGGGTTACGGTTACAGTGAATTCTGCGCTGCAGTCGATTTGATCAATGAGCATCACTTGAAGCCACTTGCATATGCACTGATGAAACCTGCGTTCATGACCGAATATGAGGCCATTCTCAACACGCTCTGTTCTGTGGCGCACGCCATAGAGTCCGGGGTGAAGGTGGTGTCCATCGAACCGGGGTCCATTCAGGACTATACCCTTCTCGATTATCTGCGCCGGGGGGGATGTTATGATCCTCCAATGATCTGGTCGGTGATCGAGGTGGTGAAAATGATCAATCACATGGTTACACTTGGAGATTCATCGCTCAAGTTTCCCAATACACCTGAACTGCGCATGGGCGGGTATGTATTCTTTCCTGTGCCGCTCGAATTCTCGCAGAACTGCCCGGAGTGCAATGAGCGGGCCATGGGCCTGATCGAGCAGTTCAACCTGAAGAACGACATCAGCGTTTTTGAAGGTTATCAATGCGCCTGTCGCGGGCAATGGCTTGAACGGCTCAGGGACCGCAAGCCGCCGTATGCGGTGCGTATCCACAGCACGCTTGACGAATTGGAGCAGAAGAATACGATCTCCAGTTTCATCGGTCGGTAGTTATCACAGCACAGACGAATTTTCTTGGTCATTCTGTGAATAAAGAGCATAGCTGAGCGGACGGTTACAATTCGTTCCAGTTTGTAACAAATTGTAACTTGACCTGTCTTCAAACCCGGGTAAAATTTGTTAAATACTAGAAAAAGGCTCTGCCCTTTAAGTTTCAAAGCTAAAATTCTCGGTTTTTGCACTTGTTGCGTATTGATACGCCACTTTTCGATGCTTAGGGGTTATAGTTGAATCGTTTGGCTTTCGGACAAAAGGGAGGAACATGAACAAGTTTTTTATCTGGATCTTTGTTTCCATATTCTGTGTTGCAGCTTCTGCAGGCTCACTTGAAGTCAAAGACATGGTCCGGGGATTTCGCACGACTCCGGGGCTGTACTATCAGCAGATTGTGGACTATGCCCAGAGTGGTCATCTGACGGAAGTCCTGATGAATCTGCCCGTGGGCGACGAATTTGCGCCGGTTCTTATGGAGATCAAGGAATGGCTGTACAGTGAGTGCACCGGCAGCGGCATATCCTTTGTCGAGGCTGTTGATGCCGTCAACCGCCGTGATTGTGACAATGGTGTCATCAGGCGGATCGACAACCGCAATAGAGCGAAATCCGCTCCCGTTGTGCGTGCTGTTCCGCAGAATCCGACCGGACCGTTTGGTCTGCAATATATGGCCAGTGATCTGTACGAAGAAGAAGAGGCCATGCTCAATGGTTTGTTTTCGCCGGTGACAGTGTTCGAACGCGACCTGCCGCCTGACCCGTGGCTTATGAAGCGGGATTATTACGCTGTTGCAGGCACAGGTGATGAATACACACTGTTCAATCAGGGACTGGATCAGCTGTATGTGCAGAAGTCCTTTCAGAACGCCTGCAACACTTTCACTGTATACGCCGCCAATTATCCGGCCGGCGTGTGCCGCGAGCAGGCGGCTTTGCTGGCGGCGTTCTCCAGTTTCCATTATGACGCCGACACTGCGCTCGTCAAGGTTGATGGCTATCTGACACAGTATCCGTCCGGCAGGTTCGTCAAGCACGGCAGATTTCTGAAAGCCATAGTGTTGTACAAAACAGCCCGGTATGCCGCAGCTGCCGCATTGTTCGGTGAGCTTAAGGTCTGGTCATCGGATACGCCTGCGCTTCATGCAGAAGAACATCGAATCCGACAGGTGTTTTCAGGCCATGGCCGATGCCGGAGATGACTATCTGAAAGAAGCTGCGCGATATGAAATCAGGCTCACCAAGTTTTACAGCGCGGATCACGAGCAGGGAATGCTCCCGGTAACGGATATTCCGCAGACAAGTGTGTTTTACGGCGCGGCACTGTATGCAAAAGGCTTGAGTGAATACGCGTGCGCCTGGAAATTCTACGACATAGTCGGCCAGGAGGTCTGGCATTATCTTGAGGTGTCGTGCGGCACTTTCAAATCAGCCGCGACAGCGGCGCAAACCGAGATTCTGCACAACTGGGCGACACTGCGTAATGGCCTGTCCCGACATACGCTGGGATCGTGGTCAGTGACCAGCATCGAGATTTTTCAGAATTTCCGCGAATTGTTCAGTGGTAACATCAAGGGAGAACTGGCAGCCTATTATCTGCCTCTGGCCATGGATACCCTGACAG
>JAQTRI010000452.1 GCA_028711905.1 Candidatus Wallbacteria bacterium
AGCTCGGGGCTGTCGAACCCGGAGCTGGAGGAATCCCGAAGTAAACCTTGTTCAGCAATGGCCTGCACGCGCAGATCACGAAGTAGTTCATTGCCGGAAGGCATATGAAAGCAAAGAAATTGAGGTTGCTGTAATAAATCAGATTTGCAGCAGCAGCAGCCTGGACAAATCCGATGTCCTGGGTAATGACTAAAGCTTTACCTTTGGCATCTTCAATTCCGCTGAAGTCGATGCATGTCATGTAATGCGCAAAGATCGCGGCCAGGGCCAGGACCGACAGCTCGTAAAGCCAGAAAATTCTGGGGATCATGTCGTAATCGTATGGTAAATGACCATGGTAGCTTTCCATCTTGAACCCGGCAAACAGATCGGCCAAGCCCATGACAACGAAAAAGGTCATGATCAAGACACGGGCAGCTGCGCGGATCAATTGCGGATTGATCTCAAGAAGATCCCGGGGAGGAGGATCCTGGACCCGCTGCCCTTCGGCTTTTTGACTTTCCATGTTTCGTTCCTTGCGCATTACATCCAAACCTTCATCATCATTCTGCGCCATGCGCAGGGCTGAAGCCTTTCCCATCAGTATACACCTTACCCCGCTTTCCGTGCCTGCGCCCTGAACCCGATCTTTCTCTGCTCAGGCTCAGGCGGCTGCTCCAAAAGCCGCCTGATGGCGTCGATGATCGTGCTGATAGACTTGTCGTGGCTATCAACCCTGGCCTCCAGCTGTTCCAGTTTTTCCCGGACTTCTTTGTTTGTGGCCAGGATCTCCCGCAGCTTGGTAAAGGTCCGCATGATCTCGATGTTGACCAGGATCGCGCGCTCGCTGTTCAAAACTGTTGACAGCATGGCAATGCCATTTTCGGTAAATGCAAAAGGACTGAACCGGGTGCCCCCTCTGTTTGGTATCACAATTTGTGATATCAAACTTTCGATTTCATTGTCCTGCAGCCGAAACATGAAATCGCCAGGGAAGCGTTTCAGGTTTCTTTTGACAGCTTGATTCAAAGTTCTGGTTTCCACCCCATACAGCTCTGCCAAGTCGCGATCCAGCATCACGCGTTTGCCTCTGATCACGAATATTTTGCCATCAATCACCAGGTGTGGAACCGCATCTTTTTTCCTTTTTGCCATTGGCACCACCATTGAATTACCGAGGTGCACAACAATCCCCATGCCAAACGCCGAATCCCTCTGTTGAGCCATTTTTCAGTGTGTCAATGATTTGCCGAGTCTCAAAGTGAGACTCAGAGTCTCAATTTGAGACTGTTGCTGATTCCAAAATCTGCCTTGGGGCTTAGTGAGTTTCCGCTCGTCTGACCTTGATATTGTAATTGCAGTTCATGCTGCAGCGAAATCTGGTTCTGAAATCGGAGCACGACTCATCGCTGAACCGCACAAATAAATCCTGACTCAGCGGTGAACCGATTATGCGCGAGACTAAGAACTTGACATAATCGTACTTGCCGTCCAGTTCGCCGGGTAACGCTCCCCTTACAGGCGGAAGGGCGGTCAGCTGGCCGATGTATGAGGTGGGACAGACATCAGGAGCGCTGATAAAATCCAAGTCCGTGAATTCAAGGAAGCTATGGCGGAATACGAAATCTTTACCTGCGGGATCTGCCTGTTTCAGTATGGGCCGACCGTTAAAGCGGATCGTGATGATCGAACCGTTGTTGATCCGGGGGTTTCCGTCAGAATTACTGAATTCTGCGGATATGATGCTGAGCGGCCAGTTCCAGGACAGGCTAAAGTTGTCGTTGTTGACCGGATCTTCCGGATCAGGCGAGTATTGACCATTGCGTCCCGGGCTGACGATTTTCTTGGCTGCTGCATCCAGAATGAAATCATGCCCGTATTCGTCCTTGCCGATCTTCGCGAGATACTCGGGGACCAGTTCGTTCAGAGAGCGGATTTCCCGGGTCTCATGCTCTTCGAATCTGGAAACCGCAGCGGCGATCTTAAAGATTTCCCCTGACTCTCCAGGGGGTACCTTCCATTCCAAATACTCCACGATCCTGACCTGCTTGCCTTTGTACCCCGGGGGATACTTGAATGGTTGTTGGGCAGGGACGCTGCGGCGAACGAGAACAAGTGCAGTTGCCAGGCCCAGAACGATCACGAGCAGGCTCGTCGCTGTTATCCACCATGTTCTGTGTTTGTTCACAGCTGCTCCGGGTTCATCCATGCCTGCTGTTTTTCCCTTCCCATGGATCCTCTGGGGTCGGAGCCCTTCGGCTTTTTACTTTCCATGTCTCGTTCCCCGTGCATTACATCCAAACCTTCACCATCATTCTGCGCCATGTGCGTGGCTGAGGCCTTTCCCATCAGTATACACCTTACCCCGCTTTCCGTCCCTGCGCCCTGAATCCGATCTTCCTCTGCTCAGGTTCAGGCGCAGGCGGCTGCTCCAAAAGCCGCCTGATGGCGTCGATGATCGTGCTGATGGACTTGTCGTGGCTATCAACCTTGGTCTCCAACTGCTCAAGTTTTTACCTCAGCTCCCTGTTTGAGGCCAGAAACTCCCGTAGTTTTACGAATACACGCATGATGCTGATGTTGATTTGAATCGCCCGAGTGCTGTTCAGCACAGATGAAAGCATAGCCACGCCCAGTTCGGTAAAGGCCATCGGCCGCTTGCGGATCCCCATCCTTGCAGAATTGGATGTCACAAATTGTGATATCCAATTTTGCATTTCTTTCTTATTCAGTTGAAAGGCAAAGTCTTCCGGAAAGCGTTCCTTGTTCCTTCGGACCGCTTGATTAAGCGCTCCCGTGGTTACCCCGTACAGCTCAGCCAGATCCCGGTCCAGCATCACGCGTTTGCCTCTGATCACGAATATTTTGCCATCAATCACCAGGTGTGGAACCGCATCTTTTTTCCTTTTGCCCATTGGCACCTCCATTGAATTACCGAGGTGCACAACAATCCCCATGCCAAACGCCGAAACCCTTTGTTGAGCCATTTTTCAGTGTGTCCATGATTTGCCGAGTCTCAAATTGAGACTTGCGGGGATTCCGGGGGCGGGGATTCCGGGGACGCGTCTCGTCATTTGATAATTAGCGATTGGCAAAGTTGATGCGAGATGATAATCTTCATTTATGTCCGGAAAAGCATGCATAATATTTTGGAAAAGCCGGCCGGAGCATTAG
>JAQTRI010000060.1 GCA_028711905.1 Candidatus Wallbacteria bacterium
TACCGGTCACACCGATTGACAACGCCGCGCCCCGGGCCGGATCACCGGAATGGCCGGAATAATATGGATTGAAAAAGGCATTGTGGCTCTCGCCGTTAAGACCGAATCCCGCAAAGTGCTGCTGATTGATGTTCTGAATGATGCTGTACGCCAGATCATCCAGCTGCTCCATATAAAACGGGACGATCTCGTCTCGGGCTTCCAGCAGTCCCTTGATTTCACCACCTGTAAACAGGCTGCGGATTTCCATGTCAATACTCCCGGTGGAATGCATTGTAAAGGCTACGCCTTCAATAACATCCTCGACATGGTTGGACTGCCGTTCATAAGTCGTACCGTTAAAAGTGAAAACCGAGTTCTGCGCATTGAGCGAATATGGCCCCATTTCATTGTAAAGCCCGCTTTCTATCCCCAGGTTATTAAGGATGCTGCCGTCTGCCGGGGTTGGATCAGTATCCAGGACAGTGAGTTTTCCCCCGTCTGTGGAACGGATGGCCAGCCTGGATTCCTTTTCCGCCGTTTCATAGATTACTGCCTCAATGGAAGCACCGGAAGTAGCTGCCTGTGTATTGATTTCGTTCTGAATGGCTTCAAGAGAGTCGTTGGAACCGGTGATGGAAACATTGAAAAAAACACCGGCTCCATCGGTGATTCTGAATGTGGACGGAGACGAACTGTCTGCAAGCAGTCCGTATTCCAGCTTGTCCGGGACAATCTCTCCACTCACGCAGCTGCCGAATATCTCCTGGGTGACATTGCTGATCGGCACCCCGGAACCTGTGGTAATTCCCAGAGAAGCCAGCACCCCGTCCGTATCCTGAATGCGATAGTTGTATGTGCCGTCCTTGCCCTCCAGAACCATCACACAGTTTCCGGACGGTTTTTTTAAAATCGAGGCTTTGACATTGATGCCTGCGGTATTATTGATTTCATCTGCCAGGTCCTGCAGAGAATAACTGCCGTTAGCACTGGCCTCTGTGTCGACACTAATGTTTTTTCCGTCAATGGTGAATGAAAGGGGGGTGACCCCCGCAGCAGGCAGGATGTTCCCGTATAGATCGAAATCTTTGTCAATGATCTCCAGGGTGCCTTCGACCCCTGTCACCAGGCCCAGTTTACGCAGAATATTGCTCGTGCCGCTTTCAAGCATGACACGGCTGTCTTCCCCATCCTGCCCGGATTCAAGGATCATCCTGGGCAGAGCGTCTTCAGAATATGTAGCCCTGACTCCGGCCGTGGCATTGTTGATCTTGTCGATGACACCTGCAAAACTGTCGTTGTTGACATCAACAAAAATCTGCACTCCATTTAAGTAAAAAGACCCTGAGGTAATAGTGGGATCATCTTCGGCAAGTATGTGATTCAATGTCGCTGCTCCGGATTTGGCAATCAGTTTATGCGACTTGGCCAGCTGAGTCACATCCAGATGGTTGGTTTGATTTGATACTGAAGAATCGGCAAAAACTGTCGCCACTGTCGGGTCGCTTGTTAAATCCCGGTCATTGATTTCCCAGTGAATATCCCAATTGTTCTGATTTTCCGGGTTGCGTTCGAGCACCATGTGATTGACGCGGCCATCCTGGATAATTGTCTGGCCATTGACCGTAATGATCGTCTGGTCCGTCCCGACTCGGCCTAAGTCAATGTTGACAAGCTGGGAAAGCTCGTCCAGCAGGAGATCCCTCTTGTCTAAGAGGTCATTAGGGGAATCGCCGGAACCGATGATTTTCTTTATGCCCAGGTTGAGTTCAGCGATTTCATTCGCGATCCTGTTGACCTCTCCGACAATGCTTTCAACCTCGAAATTGAGATTTTCCTGTAGACTGGAAAATTCGGTATATGTTTCCTTGATACTGTTGGCAAGGGATATGCCCTTTTCCACCACCACTTTGCGCGTGGCTGATGTCTGCGGGTCATTAGCCAGATCTTCCCATGACTGCCAGAAATCATCAATGACGGCTCTTATCGCCTCGTCAGAGGGCTCATTGAGCAACATCTCCACCTGGACCAGATTATCGTATGTCTTGCTCCAGTGGCTGAGAATCTGGTTTTCCACCCGAAACTGGGCGTCGAGAAAATTGGAACGGATGCGTTCCACATATTTGGCGGTAACGCCCTGACCGAGCTGGCCGGGAAGCGTAAGAGAAGCCATCTGCAGAGCCGCCAGCGGCCGATCGGCCGTCAGGTCAAGCCGCTGTCTGCTGTATCCCTCTGTATTGGCATTGGCGATATTGTGGGCAATAGTGTCCAGCGACTGCTTGCCCACCATCAAGGACCTTTTTACAAGTTCCAGGCCGTGAAATGTTGAATACATGGCCCCTCCAGATCATGCGCGCAGATTCAGGAGATTGAACCCCTGACGCCGCGCCTGGCTTCCGTCCTTTTCGTACGTAAGCTCGTTGAGGCCATCGCTGATCGATTTTGCCAGCACCTGATTAAATCTGAGCAGATAGGTTATCAGAGTGGTGACCCTTTCGTTTCGCTCCTGGACAGTGCGCAGCAAGTGTTGAAATCCCGCCAGGAAGCAGGCCTCGTCTTCCAGTTCTTCGGAAAAAACATTGCGGAAATTAACTTTTTCTTTCAGGCCGGCACAGGTCGCGAACTCAGAAAGCCCCTCTTCGCGCTTCACTTCGAGCGCGCGTATCTCTTCTTGAAGCTTGATCTCTACGATATTCAGTTCTTTCAGGCCATCCACATTGTCTTCAAGGACAGCCTTTTCCTTGCGGACCAGCAAAGCTTCGAATTCGCGGTACTTTGAGTACTCGGCCCGCAAGGAATCAAGAATGCCGGATTTCAAAGCGGCAAGATTCTCTTCGTTAGAGATCATCAAAGATCCCGCTTTCGATCATGCTCTCAGCCACTTTGTCCAGATCAAACTCATAGGTGCCGTTTTTGATCTCTTCCTTGATCCTGGCCACAAGTTCTTCGCGGACTTCCGGAGATTCGCTGATGGCCTTCCTGACTACAGCGATATCGCGGCTTTCGCTCGAGAGTGTCGTGGAATCGCTCTTCCTCGCTGCTTCGACCTTGTCGGTCCTGGTGTCAGGTCCATCGATCTGGGAGATGTCCTTTTTAAAAACCTTCTGGAAATCTTCCTTGGACCGTGCGCGGTCAGCGCGTTCCTTTTTCACGGAATCGTCAATGCGAACTGGATCTTTGGGAATAACAGTCATGATTCCCCCCCTTGTTGAATTTCCCTCTCTTAGCAGTCGTTCTTGTATTCTTTTTATCTTTTACTATGATACCTATCGACCGGATTTGGGAAAACATTAACCGGTCAGCGGTATTCTTTTTTTCTGTACTGGATATCCATCGGAAGAAATTCGGAAAAGCTTTAGTTTATTTTCAAGTTTTTTTAAAGCCCAGGTCACCGAGCGCTTTCATGTCCAGCACGAGATCAGGCCGAAACTTCTGCAGCCTGTAACTTTCCGATGGAATACCGAACTCCCGGCGAATGCGCTCTATCTCCGCATCAGAATGTATGCCTGGAATAAAAGTGGTGACAAATTCATGTTTCACACCTGAACTTTTCAGCAAGTTGATGCTTTCCTGAACCGCCATCGCCGCCCATCCGGCCACTGCTAAATCCTGATAGCGTCTTTCGTCTACTGTCCCCTTGATGTCCATCTGCACCAGATCTAAGAGTTTCCGGTTGATAAGGGTTGTCAGCACATCCGGCCTGGACCCGTTGGTTTCGAGCTTGACAAGAAAACCTGCATCTTTGACGCGGCTGCAGAACCCGGCCAGATCTTCCTGCAGCGTTGGTTCGCCGCCGGATATCACCACAGCTTCCAGCCATGACCGGTATTTTTCCAGATAAGAGAAAATCTCTCCCTCTTCCTGAGATGGCACCGAAAGATCCAGAAGCTCCGGGTTATGGCAGAAAGGGCAGCGGAAATTGCACCCGCGGGTGAATACTATGACAGAGATTTTTCCCGGGTATTCGATCAGGCTCTTTTTCAGAAATCCGCCGATAAGCATGCCGGTAATGATACCACAGCTCAGGCACACAAAGAATGTAATGAGGGTAATAGGTAATGGGTAATAGGTGATAGGTTGCAGGCGGGGAAAGAGATATTTCCTCGTTGCTTACAACTTATAACTTGGAACTTACACCCCTGCATCATGGTGAAGCCTACAAGCGTTAAAGCGGTCAAGCGGAGCTGTGATTCCACATACCCCGCCTTTCCATTACCAATTACCTGTTACCCATTACCTATTACCTGATTACCTGTCCCCACCGGCCGGCGGCACATTGCCGCATTCAGCCCCATTTGTGCCGTCCGGCTTTCTGCCCGGCCGCTTTCTGCCGTCATTCCGCCCGCCTTTGAACAGCATGACCTTCTTCATATTGGAAAAATGGGTGTTGAACTTCTCCTGCTGCTCAGGAGTCAGCAATTCGGTCAGTTCGCTGTGTGAGAGTTCCATCTCAGCTTCGATCCTGGGCCGCACTGATTCATGCAGTTCGCGGATTTTGTCCGCGTGATTGCGCATGATCTCATCCAGTCGGTTCACCTGCTCAGAAGTAAGTCCCAGTTCATCCCTTAAGCGGTTTTTCATGAAATCAGGATGCTTTTCCGGATTAGTCATGCGGTGCATGAACCCGCGCCACAGGTATTTAAGTGTGATCCCGCTGCCGATGAGCAGACCGCTTGTAAACACGAACACCAGCATTAAAATCAGGCTGGTTCTTTTTTTTAGCTTCAATTTTCTAAGTTTGGCTTCTCTGTCCATGCCTGTCTCCCGTCAAAACCCAATAGAACCGGCGTACATTCGAAAAAAATCACCCAGCGGATTTCTCAGAGCTATGTAAAGCGGGCCGCAGACCCACAGCTCAAAAGCTACCGCGCCGGAAAGGATCAGGGCGATAACATTGAAGGGAATGCCTGGGTCAAAGTCCAGCTCCGCTACGCTGAGCATGACCTTGTCGCAAATGTCTATTTCCGGCACTTCGATCCGGGCGTCTCTTTCAGCCGCTTTTGACAGCCTGGCATCGATCGTTTCCATCATTTCCTCCCGAATCCGGCTGATTCCAGTTTTTCCTTCAGTATTTTTCTGGCTCTATGTGCCTGCACACGGACCAGAGTATAACTCCATCCAAGGCGTTTGGATACTTCCAGCAGATCGAATCCATCAAAGTAATGCATGGTCAGAATCATCCTCTCTCTTGCCGGCAGCCTTTCCAGAATGTTGTAAAGGCTCACCCCGATGTCGGTGTCGCCGATATCCTGAGATGCCGCAGGTTGACTGACGCTGTCCAGAGGCACTACTCTGGAGCTGTCCCTTTTTTTCCAGTACCTGTACCCTGTGCGCATGCCAATGGTCTTCAACCATTGAAACAGGGACGACTCACCGCGAAAACGGGGAAGGCTCTGATAGGCCTCCACGAAAACATCATGCACCAGTTCCTCCAGATCCTCGCGGTTCCTGGTAAAGCGCCACATGAATCCGGTGATTCTTTTCTGGTAACGCTTCACTATGCCGGCAAACGCGTTCTTCGAACCTTCCAGGCATGCTTTAATATCTTTCCTGTCATCTTCGCAGACAAATTCTCTCATCACTTGCGCCAGTGTTTTCCCGCCCTGCAGATCATGGGCTGAGCGGTCGGAAACTTTTCAACTGGTAAGGGTCCTGCTTTTGTCACACCCCGTATTTTAACACAATCTGGCGGCAACGGTTATTCACAATCCACTGAAGCCTTTGCATTTACCGTGTCCTGTTTTATGCGTGGTGTTACAAATACTTTTATTTTTGTAACAAACCGGTGGCCCGGATACCACAGATACGATAAACTCCTCGGGAGGAATCATGATCGGCAATTCTCTTATTCGTTCCATATCTGCCGTTTTTCTGCTGCTGGCATTCTCGGCACATCTCAACGCCGAGTTCTATCCTCATCCTTTTCCGTTCCCCGGACCCGGCCCGCATCGAAAGCCTGAGCCGAAGCACCATTACCATCACAGACACGAATCCCTGGAAAGCTTAGCTGCCAGGATCATTCTCAATGGTATTCTCTACTACTATCATGAAGGAACCTTTTACTGCAGGCGCCCGGAAGGCCTTATAATGGTGCAGGCGCCTCAGGGGGCCATGATCAATGCGCTCCCCAAGGGATACACCAGAGTGATTGTCAACGGCCAGAATTTCTATCGCTATGGCAACACCTGGTTCGCTTACGCAGACAGCAGATTCCTGGTGGTGGCAGACCCCAGGCCGGAAGCGCTTGCCATTGCGGCCGATCCGGGTCAAGGCAGCGAAGTGATCATGGTATATGTGCCCAACAAAAACGGCAGTTACATGCGAATTGAGCTTCAGAGGGTGCCGGAGGGCTATGTCGGCCCGAAAAATGAGCTCTATCCTGAATTTCCCACTGTTGATCAACTGACGCAGATGTACGGACAGTAACAGGTTTTCTCAGCAAAAAAACAGAACCAAAAAAACCGGCCTGCCCCGCGCAAGGGGCGACACGACTATGCCATGTTTGCACGGTCATGATCCTGGTCGATCGGATTGTTCGCGATATATTCTCTAATGCGTTTCAATTCCAATTCGTTGCGGATGATACGGTCGTAATAATTGCGCTGCCAGACGGGTATTCCGGGTGTGTTGCGGATCGCATTGATGCGTTTGGTGACCACGGATTTGAACCCGGCCATCAATGATGATAATGACCGTGGCGCCATTCGTATCCCCGATTTTTCCCCATGTAGGGGCGAACGGCCGTTCGCCCCTACGGAATGGTCGTTTTCCCGCGTGATCCACACAATCGCGTGAAAATGGTCCGGCATGACAATATATTCATCGATGGCAATTTCGCAACGCATGCCAGGGGTTTTAATCCATTCATCCCGCACAACCATGCCGAATTGATTCAACCGCATTCCATAACCGTTGATCGTTCCAAATACCGGTTGTCGTCCGGATGCACAGACTGTCACAAAATATGCGCCTTCCCCGGAATAATCACATCCAGCCAGACGGATTTGTTTGCGATGTCTGATGACAGATGATTTTGGGGCCATGAAAGGGGATTATCAATTTCCGTGCCACATGCCGGATGCCTGTGAAATCAGCAATTTTCCATGTTGTTTATGCGCAGCGGTTGTTGCTGGAGTCTCAAAATGAGATTTTGGAGTCTCATTTTGAGACTCAACAAAACATCGGGGACTGGCCGTTCCCGAATCCTCAGTTATTCTTTACGGCCTGTCCCCGCCAAAGCCAATCCACGCCCCCGCGCAAGGGGCGAATTTATAAACGGGCTGGAAGTGGTGTACAAAAGCGTTTCAATCCTTGTTTTGATGGATTTCAGGCTCTGACTCGATGAAGCCGGCAGAATTCTTTCGGGAGTGTTCGAGTTTCAATCCTTGTTTTGATGGATTTCAGGCTCTGACTCTGGAAACTTAGGGGCACTCAGCTGTGAGATGCTGGGTTTCAATCCTTGTTTTGATGGATTTCAGGCTCTGACAGTGGCAGATGGAAAAAATCCGTGACGCATGGCGCAGTTTCAATCCTTGTTTTGATGGATTTCAGGCTCTGACAATATTCGTTTTGCAGTGCCCCATACATAGCGTTAGAGTTTCAATCCTTGTTTTGATGGATTTCAGGCTCTGACAAATCTTTTTTAAAGGGGAATAAATAGATGTCAACTCAGTTTCAATCCTTGTTTTGATGGATTTCAGGCTCTGACAGCCTCTGGCATGAGGACTCCCTGGGAATCATCCGGTTTCAATCCTTGTTTTGATGGATTTCAGGCTCTGACGTTATAAATGAATACTGCCGAAAAAACTGTAAATAGTTTCAATCCTTGTTTTGATGGATTTCAGGCTCTGACAGCGTTTTTGGCGCTAAGCAGGTGGTTTCTAAGGCTCAAAGAGTTTTTTCTCAGACTCTCTTTTTCAAATTTCATTTGCAACTCACCTTGTTTTCTCATTAAAACTCCCGGTCTTTACATCGTATCTCAGGGGATACAGCCTTGCACTTAAAGGCTTCGCGTCATCTCGCTCCAGAGCTTTTAATATTTTTTGTTGATTAGTCATATAAACAGTCTGGTTAACATTGTCTATGTCAAAGACCCATGTCAGGCGCAGATGTTTCTGTAGCAGCAGTCAGGGCAGCGGCTGCGCCACTTGGTCCTCTTCGGGTAATAGCCGTTTAACATCACCCTGAAGATTTCTTTCACTACCATTTCAGCATACACGAAATCCCTTTTTCTGTAAACGATTTCCTTGACTTTGAAACCTTCACGGCAATAGCAGATAAAACCCCGCTCAACCGGTTCCTGATAACGATCCATGATCAGCCGGGCATACAGTACAGACTGAATCTTGAAAGTGCTGTATGTGCGCTCATTGAACTCAGAATGTTTGTAATCGAGTGGTGCCATGGTCCCATCGGCTAAAGTCAGCACTTCGTCAATGATGCCTCTGACCCGCAGAGCCGGAGAAGCGAGATACACCGCGATTTCCCTGGCTACGCACCCGAGCTTTTTGCGCAGATACTCCCTGTTTTCCGCTTCCCTCTTTTCATGGAATTCTCGTCCCTTCATCACCTTGTATCTTTTTTCCTCGTGCTGGGAGATACCAAGGCAGTTCATGAAATAAGTGAATCGGGGACAATAAAGATGTTCGATGATTTCCGAAGGGGTGATCATCGGCGTGCGTTCATCATCGCGTTCCATAAGTTCAATGCCGGTATCAGTCATCACAGGAACAGCGCCTCGACTTCGTCATTGACGAGCTTCTTATCAAAGGCCTGGCCAAGTAGTTTCACTTTTTTGAAGTCCTCTTCGCACATGGGAAAGATGTAAACCGAGTCTGTGTCCGGTGCGATCAATTCGTCACAGATCATCTTCAGTTCATCGATCTGATTGGAATTCATCTTGCCGAGAAACACAGATTTCTGTACGCGGTACAAGCCTTTGTTCAGGCATGTCTTAGCAACTTTGGTTCTTTTCCGCTGCGCCACGATGTCGTAAATCACCCACACCAGTTTTTCATTCGCCATCCGTCTGTTCTCCGATCAGCTGGTTGGCGATGCGATGGCAATCAAGCTGAATAATGTTCTCCCTCTGGACATTCCGGCAGCGGTAACGCATGGTTTCTTCGAAAAAAGTGAACAGGGCGGAAAGCAGAACCGCCTTGCCGTCTTTGTTGAGAGTGAGCCCTCCCGGCACTTGGTCGAAATGCTCCGATTTGACTGCCCGACCGGCAAACAGCCTGATCACGACTTCATCGGCCCAGGCCCGGTAATTTTCGATCAGATCAAAGACCAGTGATTTTTTGTTGTAGTGGTCGGTGTGGATGAAACCGATGTAGGGATCAAGCCCGGCAATGATGCAGGCCTTTTCCACCCTTGAATAGAGCACGCCGTATGCATAATTGAGCAGTGCATTGAACTCGTCATGCGCTGGATTGCGGCTCCTGCCGCTGAATTTGAACCGTTCGGGCATCAGAAAATTCAGGGCTTCGAAATAAGTCTTGCCCCCGCTGCCCTCGATTCCCATGATGCTGCATCTGGCCTCTTCAAGGCTGCCGCCGATTTTATCCAAGGAAGTCATATTACCGGATAGAGTTTCGATATATTCGGTGATGGCCGCCGATTTCTGCGGCCTGGTTTCACGCAGGTTTTTCAGAACACGGATCTGATTCTCGAATTTGGTTCTGATCCATGAAAGGGCTAAACGCAGACCGTCTTCAGTTTCAGCTATTTCCAATTGCCTGCGCCGAATTTTTCCGGTGCTGCCAAGCTTCGGGTGCCACACCCGGCCATACGGGTCTCCATGCTCGTCAAGAAAAATCACATCAATATTGTTGTCCATGGCCAGCTTGATCGCATCGGTCGTAATGTATGCTGCTGTAGAAATCATGATCGTACTGATCTTTTTACAGGAAACTTCCGAAATCTTGTTTTCAACTTTAACCTTGAAACAGTCGCCGTTCTTTTGAAGATAGGAACCGTAGGAATTGATCACAAGCTGCATTTCACCTCCCGATTAGTGGTCTGTAACACTTGATTCTATACTCAATGATCCGGGACAAGTTCTTTCGCTGAAAGGGTTATGCAATCTGCATATCACAAAATCAAGCGCAACAGCCCACTAAAGTGCCGAAGCCGCGGGAAACGGATTTTCCCAGACCCCAATAATCTGGAATTTTGAAATTGACGCTGAACTCCCCCGTAAATCCGGTCATCGCTATGCCTTTAAAATGTGTTTCAACTTGTCTGATCTCTCTGAATTCAGTGTTGATCCGCCCTTCCACGACATAGCCCAGGCTTTTGGACATGCTCAGAATGTTTCCATTCAGGATGTTCTCCAGAAAACGCCGTTTTTCGGGAAAAGATTCGAGGTCCCTGTACTTTTGGTGATTTCTTTCATTCAAGGCCAGCCAGGGTCTGATAAATTGATACTTCCGGGTACTGTCGCAAATGCCATACTCGACTTCACTGACAGTCAGTTGCTTTTCTGAGACGCGGTAAACCACTCCGTTGATTTCCAGTTCTTTCAGGGCTGATGAAAATTCCTCGACAGCCTCGGCACCTTCATCAATGCCAAGGATCAAACCCGCCTGATCCAGCACTCGGTATTGAATCCTGGGGTACAGGTATAGGAACTCCGATCCCGCATGATTGTGCGTCAGTTCCTGCTCAGGAAACAGCCGAGCCACAAATCCCCTGAGGCTGTTGCCGTGCCCGTCCAGAGGCGGATCAGTCTTCACCACAAGCAGAGTCTGAGTAAATAATGTCATTTTCCAGTCACCAGATATTCTTTTCCCTTGAGGATTTTCGCAGTGGCCAGGTTGGCAATGAAATCCGGTTCTTTTGAGCACATTTTTGAGAATCCATTTATGGTGTAAACGGCCAGATCAATTCCGGGCTTTTTGTATTTTGACAAGATTTCTCCTCTCAGATAACGGTCGCCAACCACGACAAACAAGTCAAAGTCACTGTATTCATCTCCGCTGCCCCTTGCCGTTGAACCATAATGCACAAGAATGAGCACATCATCCCTTTGTCGAAGCTCTCTGATTGTTTTGTTGAGTGTCGATTTAACCGGTGCAGGGTGTAGAAGAGTTGTCAGTTCACCGCAGAGCTGATAAAAAACTTTTGCCCCCTCTGTACGAGATGAACAATACTGATGAGGTCTCTCTCTAAATTTTATGCAGTATTTGGAATTAAGTAATCTACCCAGGACCTTTCTCAAAGTCGGTCTGGACAGTCCTGAACGCCTAACAATCTCCTCTGTTGTGAGACTGCTTTGTTTCTGAAGAACACCGATGACACGAAGCACAGAATCTCTTTTGATCAGGGAAAACAATTCTTCGTTCCCTTTGGTTATCAGCAGATATTTCTCCATCAGCCGGACGAGTTTTTTAGAACGGTCAACCGCCCAGTATCGTTTACGCGTGACAGGGTGATAAATCAAACCATGTGCGGCCAGAAGACTGCTGGCACGGGAAGTTGTATAGATCGTTTTTCCCAATAGTGACGCCAGTTCTCTGCTGGTTGATTCTCCGTTCAAAGTCAGACATTTCAAAAAATCGAGCGTTTGTAATAAATGCATTTGAAAATAATATAGCAATATTATTGAATAATTGCCATATTTCTTTCACTTACTTTAAATTTTATCTCTGAACTTTCTGGAAACAACGAACTTTCCCTCCTCTACCTGTATGAAACCGGCTTTTTCCAGCAACTCCAGATTTCGTTCCATGCATTCGGCTGAATTTTCGGGTAAGGCATCGGATAATTCCTCATGGTTCAAAGGAGCCTGAATCAGCGCACTCAGGATTTTATACCAGATCAGTCCCTTGTCTTTCGGTTTTTTTCCGCTGAGCAGGTCAGCGATCCTCTTGCGATACTCATCAATGACTTCATTTTTCACATTCAAAGCATCTTCATCAATCCCAGAGCGCTCAGCAATCTGCCGGAAGCGTTGCCCATAGATGCCGTCTTCATCCCAGTCCGTGTCACAGAATAATGCCTGATGCACCAGTTCCTGTATTCTCTGGGACTCGGCTTTCAACTTCTCCTCTGATTTTTTCCTCGGCGTCATTGAGCATCCTTTCCGCAATTTCCGTCAGCCCGCAGAGTAACTGCAGGTCAATGTCAGCAGCATGACCTTTTGCTGCCAGTCTGAGCTGGTCAAATCCGTGGATCGCTTTCAATTCGGCTTCCAGCCTTAATTCACCCGGGACTCCTCTGATGAAATTCCGGATTGAAATCACTGCCCGCAAGATGTGCAGTATCAGATAAGCCCGGTCTTTCAGCGGCAGTTTTTGATCTTTACTTTTGGAGATGCCTGGTTTCAATTCAACCAGCCGGGCCAGCATGGCATCCTTGTCATACTTGACTTTCCAGACCGGAACAGCCACAAAAACGCTGCCTTCCCGGTTTTTTTTGATTTCATAAGCCTCCACTGCCTGCCCGCTGTCGACAATCGGGTATGGGAACATGCTGATCAGTACGCCGCGCCTGACCTTGGATACCAAAGGATCTACCGGGTGGTTTACATACTGATCCTTGCAGGTCCCTGAGATATGCAAAGGTTTATCGATCATCAGTTCGGCCTTGCCCCGGAAGCTTCCCAGGCGGATATATCGGGGAAATCTGTCGACAATCTCTTCATCAGCGTGAAGGTAACCGGACAGCTCAGATTCAGGCGGCAGGGAAAACAGGCGGTACGATTTGAGGACTTCGTTCCTTCAAACAGCCACTCCATTGATCTT
>JAQTRI010000453.1 GCA_028711905.1 Candidatus Wallbacteria bacterium
GGATTTTCTTGCTTGTGGTATCGGTTCCTTGATCAACATACTTGGCCCGGTGCGAACCGTGATTGGCGGGGGAGTGTTCCACAGCGGAGATGTTCTGCTGCCTAAGCTTCTGGAAAAACTTCCCTCTTATACTTTTCCGTCTTTTCTCAAAGAGCTGGATGTCAGGGTCAGCAGCTTGGTCGACTCGGCCGCGCTTTTGGGTGTTCCTTGTCTTTTCGGGAGCATCCGGTGAGTTCAAGCGTCCTGCTCCTTTTGTACTTTAATGAACCACTGGGAAAGTTACAGCTTGGGGTTAAAGCCAAGCTGTTCACTTTTCTGGAGGACCTGCTTTCCGGGATTGGGGACCTGAAGCTCAATGTGTATTTCAGCGGATTCGTGCTGGAGTGGATTGAGCAGGAGCGCTCAGACTTGTTTGCCAGATTTTTGAAGTATGTTGATGATGGCAGGCTGGAGTTTCTTGCCGGTGGATTTTACGAACCCAACCATGCCCTGATTTCCCCTGAAAGATCCGCTGATCAATTGAATCTTTCCCTTGAGTTTTATCAACACAAAATGAATGTCAGGCCTTCCTGCTTTTTTATTCCCCGCATGCTCTGGTGCGAAAAGCTTGTGCCTGTGCTTATCAATGCAGGTATGCGAAATGTGGCTCTGATTGACAGCGGATGGGCCGAGACGGGACCTTTCGTGGGAGCAGGGTCGGAATTGAACCTGATTGGTTTTGATCTTAACCGGTCGCGCAAGCTTTTTTTAGATGGCTTCGATATAAGACCATTAGACCGCGAAGCAGGTGGTCCGCATTGCATAGCTCTTCCTGCGGAACTGTTTACCAACAAGATCGGGGGGGAATGGTTCTCGCGCTTGATCGAGGTGTTGAGCAGGAGCGGCATCCGCACAGGGCGAATCTCAGATGTGGCAAGTGAACTGCCCGGCACACCCGTTTCGGTTCCAGAACTTCCTGCTGCAGAATTGCTCTGGAAGGATATTACTTATAATTATCCGTACTACTTTTTTTTCCTCGACAGTACTGACGAAAGCCGGATTGTCCCTTATGCCGGTTCTTTCAGTGATTATCTGGCTGACTTTGTCGAGTTGCGGCGAATGTACGAGCAGCAGCTTGAAATGCAGGAGCTTTACAGCACCTGCCGGCTTGATGACAGGGCCAGAAAACTGGCGGCTTCACTGGAATTTTACGGGTACTTATGGCCGGGATGTTTTGGAGGACTGAACTACAGTGCACTGCGACAGATTTTTTTCCGGGAAAGCATCACCATTCAAAGTTTTCTCCATGAAAGTCACCTTGAAATTACTGCCGGAACCACCCGGTTTTCTCCTGATCTGATCAGGATGTCCAGTGACATGTTCCGCATTGACATTGACCACGCTGACGGCGGAGCCGTCAGGCTCGATTACAGACCGATGAAATGTAATCTGGTGAACTGCAGGAGAAACTACCGTGAAACTCTGGACTGGCGGGAAAAGATTTATGGGAAAGTTGATCCTGAATCGCACGGTCTCATGGACAGGGTGAATTTTTCGACCATCCCTTCTCTGCTGTGCTGCCAAATATTTTCTGCTGAAGAGGGTAACCTGGGCGAAGCATTTGTACTCGCCGGAACTTCTCATGAAGAAGACGCAGGCAAAGATTTGTGCCGTTCCAGTTTCGAGTGGATTTTTGAACTGGGGATTTTGGAATTGCATGTCAAGCGGGAAATCTCGCTCAGAAGCACAAATAATTTTATATTTGTCAATTTTACTGTTGCCAACCCTACGAAAGTGGTGATAAAATGTCAGTTTCGCACTGAATGCTGCTTTGGACTCTCATATCCCGGTTTCTCAAAGAATATCATCAGAGTAACTGGTGATGGCAGTGCTAAAGAGTTCGGGTTTGAAAATGAGTTTTCCGAATCCTCGGTCAGCGAACTGCAGATTTTTGACGGGTTGATCGGTGTGGAGATGGGTCTGCAGTTTGAAAACAAGGCGGAATGCTCAGTAAAGCCGGACTATCTTGTGGACCGCCTCCCTGAGCAGTTCCAGCTCTTGTTTCAGGGAATCCGTTTGTGCTCCAGCTGGCCGCTGGAACTCGAACCGGGGAAGGAAGGGCGCATTTCGTTGTGCCTCAGGGTAAGGGATTATGCATAACAGGGAAACAATAGTTAGAAACAAAGCAGGAATTCATGCCAGGCCTGCGGCCATGATCGCGGAAACGGCTCAGAGGTTTTCAGCAGAGGTTATGTTGACCCGTGACGGTACGGTGGTTAACGCCAAGAGCATTATCGATATTATGTTGTTGGCAGCTGAAAAAGGGAGTAAGATAAACATCGCTGCTACAGGAGCTGATGAAGAAAAAGCGGCACAGGCTATTTATGATTTATTTGAAAGGAAATTCGACGAGGACTGATGCTTAAGGGTATTGTCGCCTCTGAAGGCCTCGGCATTGGCAGAGCGTACATCATCAGGAAGATCCCTCTTGATCAGATCAAGCCGAGAAGCATTTCCGATGATGAAATTTCAGCAGAAATCGCCAGACTGGAAAATGCGATCCAGCAGGTCAGGAGCGAACTGTCGCTTTTAAAAGACAGGGCCGGCAGCGAGGTTTCAAGCGAGGCTGCCGAAATCATCCAGGCCCAGATGCTGATCTTAAGTGATCCGCTGTTTCTCGGAGAGGTCATGGATATCATCCGTGTCGAGAAACTGGATGTCAGCAACAGCTACATCAGGGTCCGGAACAAGTTCATCGGGCTTTTCGAAAAAATGAAGGAAGATTACTTTCGTGAACGCGCTGATGACATTCGGGAAGTCGGCGAAAAAGTCATTGAAGTTCTCCAGGGATATCGTAAAAGCGTTTCTTACAAAGAAGATGAAGAAATCGTTCTGATCGGTAAAATGATCGGTGTTACGGATCTCATGCATTTTGACAAATCCAGAATTTCCGGCATCTGCGTTGAATCTTTCGGCCGCACTTCGCATATGGCGATCTTTGCCAAGACGCTTGAAATCCCTATGATTGTCGGTCTCTCCGGTATTGCCGAGAAGCTCGCGGATGATCGACTGGTGATCCTGGACGGTCTGAAGGGTCGGGTGCTGTTCAATTTCAGCAAAAAAACACTGGAAAATTACCGTAAACTTCGCGAAGAATATTATAT
>JAQTRI010000454.1 GCA_028711905.1 Candidatus Wallbacteria bacterium
GGCCGGTTCCCGGGTAGGAGAAAGGAGTGCGGGGGAGTCCGGTTCTATTCGTGGACCCCGAAAAGCTGGATCATGGCTTTTTCATACTGGCTGTAGCGGAACTTGAGTTCTTCAGCCAGCCTGGCTACAGCCGGTCCGTCCATGGTCCTGGCCATTTCCAGGAGTTTCCAGTCCAGGGTGCCGGTATAGAGCACGCTGATCTCCGACATCCATCCCAGGTACATCTCGACATTCCGGTTGAAATTTTTAGCAGCCTCTATCACGAACTCATCCCCAAGGGAATCGGCTTTGTCTGCCAGTGCCTTGACCCGCATTTCCCAATCGGCCTTCAGAACAGTCGCGTTCTCAGGAATGTTTTTCTCGGCCAGGGCGTAAAACAGCTGATGCTGGCCGATAGTGTAGATTTCCCCGGCCAGCGACCCCAGATCCGTTTCCGCCTTCAGAACAGTACCTGCCAGGAACAGGGCCGCTGCCAGCGCGATGATTGTAGTCCTTCTCATTTTTCTTTCCTCCTCGTGTTTTCTTGGTGTCCTGAACCGAGTATATCCGGATCGGACCCGGTGGAAAGTTTCATTTTGTTTCACGGCGCTGTTTCATGCCGGGCGCACCGAATTATGGACTGATCGCGCGAATCGATCCGGCCTTTGAGCATGTCCCTGTGTTCCCTGTGCGTGGCCGGGTACTCACGGAGAAAGAACGC
This sequence comes from Candidatus Wallbacteria bacterium, assembly GCA_028711905.1. Classification (GTDB taxonomy): domain Bacteria; phylum Muiribacteriota; class JAQTZZ01; order JAQTZZ01; family JAQTZZ01; genus JAQTRI01. The sequence goes on from JAQTRI010000454.1 coordinate 701, forward strand.
CCCCTCTGTTACAGGTCAAACAGCTCCCCATGAGTACCGATGCGAGCCAATTTCAGGAATTGACCCTCCACTTTGTAGATCAGCAACCAGTCCGGCTCGATATGTAACTCGCACCATTCCCGGTACAGACCCCGTAGCTTGTGTGCGCGATATCTTTCAGGGAGCTTTTTCCCGTTTTGCAGCAGTTCCAGGACCTTGAACAGCCTGTCTGTGTCTTTGCCGGATTTTTTCGCGAGCCTGAAGTCCTTTTTGAATTGCTTGCCAAAGACTAGAAGCAGGGGGGTGCTGCTCATCCGCCGATCTTCTTCCGGAAATCCTCCAAATCGCGGCAGACTGTGCAGCCTGAGTCGCTGTCCAGATCGTCCATGGCTGTCCTGGTGCCGGTATTGGGAATCCTGATCTCGAACGGCAGGCCCCTGAACAGCTCCACCTGATGGTAAAAGATGGTGATGGCGTCGGTGGCCGACAATCCGAGTTTCTCGAAAATTGCCTCCACCTTTTTTTTCAGCTCCGGATTAACCCGGGCGCGGATCATGTCTGATTTACGGGATTTGCCGGTTCTTTCCATGAACTGTCCTCCAGGTAAATTTCTAATATTATACCCCATTTGGGATACATTTTACAAGGGTAGAGATGCGTCCCTCGATCACCCACAGGTGCCGGATCTCAATGTGCTGGAACTGACGGCATCCGGTCTCGAACCGCAGGAAGCTGCCGGTCAGGTTCTTGCAGGCACGCCGGATTTTCTCAACAAGCTGCTGTCCCAGAACGGGGCTAAGCCGGCCTTCTCTCTGCAGTGCAGCACCATCACCGGCAAGCTCGACAGCCTGATGAAACTCCCGGGCAGTCTCAAGGCCGGTTTGTCGGCAGTGCAGCTCGGTTCCGGCTCACTGACCATCGGCATACTGGTGGATTGATAAGCAGGATCAGGACTCATACCGGGGGTCAGGGTGATGCAGGGAACATCCGCATTACGAGCAAGTACAGCGGGACTGTGAACTGGCAATTCATTTTTTCACTGTATATGTATAAGGCCCATTGCCTCTTACTTCCAGACCCTTTTTGCATTGCTCGGCCTGCAGGGGCTTAACATCTTTCCTGACTGCTTTGACTTCCCAGTCGAACTCCTGGCATGATTTCTGATCTTCTGCAACGACCGTGAACCTGTTGTTGACGATTTTTTTCCCATTGACTTTTTTCACCATCAGCCTGTCGAACCCGTCGATATTGCTCAAAATGATGGTTCTGCCGTCTTCCCTGGTCAGAGCCTCGAAATAATCCGGAAGGCTGATTTCTGCATTTCCATTTTCAAGTCTCGCAGTTCCCCTGTAATACACTCCTGCTTCCGGGCCTTCCAGAGTGCCGTGGATCAGGTATTTGTCGTGGTCAAGGGGATGGTCGATGACAAAGGTTTTGACCAGTACCTCCTCGACATAGAACTGGAGGTTGGCCCCGTTCCAGTTGAAAGACACGGCATTGTCGTTCCCACGATCCTTGATTCGACCACCTCCGGCTCCGGCTTCGCCGCAGATCGCGCCATTGAAATAGGAGGACCCGTTTACATACAGTTTATATGAACCCGGGGTCGTGGTGCCGATCCCGACATTGCCGTCATGATCCAGAAACAATCGGGTATAAAAGCCTGCTCCGTCCCAGTAGTGGATGTGCAGATCGTTCTGTTCTGCGGCTGTTGAGAACGCATTTCCGCGCGCGGCAAAGTGCCACCCAAGTGTCGCGGCGCTTCCAAGGCCTTTTGTGCCATCCCCTTTGGTGATGAAGTGCCGATGCCGACCCTGTTTGTCGCGCTGTCAAGGAACAGGGTGTTTGTGTCCACGATGAGCCCTGCCGAGGCTTCGACAGTTCCAGATAAAGTCATGTTTCCCATGGAACTGATTCTTCCTTTTTCTGCACCGGCAGAGTTTTTAATGATAAACCCGCTGGTGCCGTCTGATGAATCCAGCGTGGCAGTGATGTCGGCGGCTGAAAGCAGGCATGTCACGCATATGAAAAAAATGAGCGGCAGAAAACTGCGCATATGGATGTATCGGGAGGAAACGGTAATTGGTGATTAGTGATTGGTGATAGGTGGGAGAAAGAAAATTCGTAATTTTCACGCGCGGCCGCATGAACGCTTATCCGCTTTACCGATCACCAGTTACTGATTACCAATCACTGTTCACTGATCTGAAATCATTCGCCCGGATGCGGATATGCGATGAACGGTGTAGGGGTCGATTTCAAATCGACCCGCAACCCGCGGATGCATTCAGGGTAACCGTGAAAGTTAGACAAGCAGCGTGGTTACTGTAAAATCTCCGTAGGTAGCCAGGCCCCCTAAAAAAGGGCCGGGCTACCCTAAACAAAACTGAATGTTCAGTAAAAGAAAATCTCCTTTCTGACCGATATTTGCATATCAATCGAGAAAGG
>JAQTRI010000061.1 GCA_028711905.1 Candidatus Wallbacteria bacterium
ATCCCTGTGGTGGAAGTGGAAAAGGGGTATGTATCAACCAGATCTCAGGCTCCTGTTATGAACAGTCTCTGGACACCTCTTGCCGGAGGAAAAGTTACTGTTGGTTATGATGAATCCGCCATCCAGTTGGACGGATACTTCAAAGTGGACCTTTCCAAGCTCTATACCGGTTATCAGATCGCCAAAATATTCGATTCCAGCGGAAATCTGCTCGCAACTTACAAGATCAATGTTTCAAACAGACAGACCCTCACCCACAAGATCGAGCTGACAGGAAGCCAGAATAATTACTATCCGCAGCTATACAGCCTGGACACAAGGGGCAACATTGTCAAAGAAGCCCTGCCTCGCGCCTGGGCCGGTCCGGACAAGATCGTTCTCACCACCAGGCCGTTTTCCATTCAGGGGCGCGGTTATGACTGGGACAGTTCGGACAACACTGAGTATGAAGCCGGGCACAATGATGTCATGAAATACGAATGGGACTACTACGGGGATGACAAATATGACTATGCATCCAATACCAGCGGTCTGATCGAGTTCGGCACAGGAGAACTGGCAGCAGGAAATTATACATTTACACTGAGGGTGACTGACCGGCAGAGAAATGTCGGATTCGATACAATGGATCTCCGGGTGGTTGCAGCGGGCACACCAAACACCCAGCCAGTGGCGCACGCAGGATATGATCAGACCGTTGAGGAACTTGATCTTGTCTCTCTCGATGGTACCAGAAGCTATGACGATGATGGTGACGCTATTACCTATCAATGGTATCAGACAGCCGGTCCAGTGGTTTCACTGAGCAGCTATACTTCTGCAGTTCCGACTTTCACGGCTGACCTCAAAGGGACATATGTTTTTGCCCTGCAGGTAGACGATGGAACAAACAGCTCAATATCAAAAAGCGAATATGATTTTGTGAACATATTCGCTGAAACAAGAGAGTCATCTGCAACGCCGGACCTGGTATATCATTCCAATGCTGATGCTTCTGGGTACTACTTTTTATACACAATGAATGGGCAGGGTGGAAATATCGAAAAACTTCCTACCTTCAGCCTGGCGCATAGCATGAACCCTGTTTTTTCCCGGGCAGGGGAGAGCGTATTTTTCGAATCATCCTATGGTGGACGCGGTCAGCAGATTTTCAATGTACATCTGACTACTGGAGCGCTCACGACCCTGACCGCCCAGTATGACAACTATTCTCCAGCAGTTTCACCAACTGCCGAGTATCTGGCGTTTGTGTCCACACGCACTGGGGACCAGCAGATTTTTATTACCGACACCAGCGGCAATGCCCCTGACACGAGCACCCAGCGCGTACCTCACCAGTTGATGGTGCAGTCTGGGGTGAATCAGTGCCATCCCTGTTTTACAGCGGATGGCAACAGCGTAGTATTTTCGAGTGACTCTGACGAAATCGCGCTGGGATATGGAGATATATATCTTCTGCCTCTGACTTTGCTTACAGGCGAGACCACTCACGATCCTTCCAGGGCCGTGCGACTTACAGACAGCACTGATGACGAGCATTCCCCACATTGTTCGATCATGAATGAAATCGTATACATCAGAAAGAGGGCAGGAATCAATGAGATCTGGAAGATGCAGCAGGACGGTACTGAGCAGGAGGCTCTGCTGACCGGTTATGACTGCAGGAATCCGAGATTCAAGAAAGACGGGCAGACGATAGTTTTTACCGCGATGCTTGGCGGAGACAGTGACTATGAGCTTTATACCATGACATCAAGCGGTTCAGGAATCAGTGTTATGACTTCCAACAGTGCTGATGACTGTCACGGTGACTTTCATCCTTAGAACTGCTTGAGAGTTTTAGCGAAACTGAAAAAGGCGGATTTCGAATCCGCCTTTTTATTTAATGAGTTGAGTTTGGCAAATTTTTGTGGTGTACAGCCAGATGTTCTGCAAAAGCCTTGATTTGTGACGGGTCCTGGCTTGGTGCAACTTTTTTTCTCCTTCGACAAGCTCAGTGCGACAAAAAGTTGTACCTGGCCACCCCACAAGGGTTTCAGGGTATACTTTGAAAATTTGCCAAACTCAAGTAATGAAATAAATGGTTAGGCTGTTTTACGAATTTTGTCGCTGCGTGTCTCTTCAGCTTCAGATGCGGTTGTGGCTTCTGAATCAATTTGATCGCTTGATCCGATACGGAATTCAATCGGCAATTCATAAAACAGGATTTTTTTCAGACTGGAAAAAATAGAGGAAAAAAATCCGCGATAATTTTCTTTTCTTGCAGCAATAGAACAGTCAAGTTCATCTAAGGTTTGGAACAACTTTTGATATTGTTTTTCCAGAATGGGCTGGTGGTATTTATTCAGGTCCTTCATATTGATAAAGTATCGTCCAAACCTGTGTTTTTCTTGATGGTAAGGAGGTATTTCCGCAGATTTGAAGTTTTATGGTCAATGTATTTAAATCATATTTAGTTTTCAGGATAGAAAACAAACGGTTTAAGAAATCATTCAGCTTCATTCACGGTTATCAGGTATGGCGGCTCCCCGGCTGACCGGTTCTTTGATTCTAAAAAATACGATACACGGGACTACAGGCCAGACTCAGCAGAAAAAGAGGAGTTGCCAGTATGGAGTTGCAAGCGCGGAAGTATGTCGTGAAATCCATGACAGAAGCGATGTGTTTGATCAAGAGAGACCTTGGTAATGACGCAGTAATCCTGCACAAAAAGAGAATGATTGATGGTTTCAGCAGCACCCCGAATTATTTCGAAGTAACCGCTACTGCTGCCCAGGCAGCTGTTCCTTCGCTATCCGCACAGGCTGCGATGAACCGCGAACGGGTTCGAACACTCGAACGGGAACTGAAAAGTATCAAAAACTCTATCTCAGAACTGGTGAACATTTATCAGCGGCGAAGGACTGACATTGATTTAAGCGGTTTCACTGAAGGTGAAATCAAGCTGATGGACTTAGGCTTTGACGAAAGCATTGCACGCAAAATCGCGCAGCGCTTCAGGGAAATGAGCGAAGAGATATCTATGGAAAAAAAACTGGCTATGATCATGAAAGAAAATGTCCGTGAGCGCGGCCGGAATTCTGATGATGCTAGAGTATTCGTGTTTCTAGGACCCACTGGAGTCGGTAAGACCACCACTCTGGCCAAGATATCTTCCGCGCTCAAACTGGAACGACCCGGAAACTCAAAGTGTGAAATCGTATATATCTGCCTCGACTCGTTTCGTCTTGGTGCCGGCGAGCAGTTGAAAAATTACGCCCAGATTCTTGATTCCAAAACTTACAACATCTATGACTCCGAGCAGCTTATCAAGACCATTGAAATGCATCCTGACGCTTACATTTTTATCGACACCTGCGGTCGCAGTCAGCTCGATGAATCCGGTATCAACGAGACATTCAGGGTTCTGCGCGATATGGATATCAAAGCATACAAGTATCTTGTGATGAGTGCGGTAACTAAATACGAGGATATGCTGGAAATCTGCAATAGCTACGGAAAGTTCATGTGCGATGAAGTGATCATCACCAAAGTCGATGAAACGACAAATTACGGGAATGTTTTTTCCCTGCTCTACCATCTGGGAGTGGCAGTGAACTATTTCACCAATGGCCAGGAAGTTCCCAAACATCTTGTCGAGATCGGGGAAAATACAGATGTTGTGGAAATGCTGTTCCGCCTTGGGGGTATCAATGCCTGAGAAAGACAGCAGTTATTTTGTGCACGAATCATCCTATGTCGATAAGGGAACAAATATCGGTACAGGCACGAAAATCTGGCATTTCTGCCATGTTCTTTCCGGAACTTCGATCGGAAAAAACTGTATTCTCGGGCAGAATGTCATGGTAGGGCCTGATGTTACCATCGGGGACAGCGTTAAGATTCAGAACAATGTAAGCGTATACAAGGGTGTCACTCTGGAAGACTGCGTTTTCTGCGGTCCTTCAATGGTGTTTACCAATGTCATCAATCCGCGCAGCAGTATTGAACGGAAGAACGAATACAAATATACTCATGTCGGAAAGCACGCTACCCTTGGGGCTAACTGCACGATCGTCTGCGGGTGCAGAATCGGAGAATACGCTTTTGTCGGGGCCGGAGCGGTTGTTACCAGGGATATACCTTCGTTCGGCCTGGCGACCGGTGTGCCGGCCCGTCTGACCGGATGGGTCTGCGAGTGTGGGAACAGGATTGTTTTTAATGGTCAAATCGGTGTTTGCAGCGCATGCGGAAAAAACTACTGCAGGGTTTCCGAAACCGGGATCAAGCAGGTGTGATCGGGCTGCTGTCTCTACTTCATTAGATCAGAGTGGAACAAACATTTGCCGGTGCTGTCTGATCCGTTCGTTTCTGATAGTTTTATTTTATTGTTTCTGGTCAGCTCCCGCTCTGGCTGATAACCTGGATGATTTCGTCAAAGGGTGTGAGTTTCACAGGACTGGTCAGCATTCCAAGAGTGAAACCTTATTGAAGAAGATTCCACAAAGTTATGTGGCGTATGACTATGTTTATTATGTGAGGGTCAAAAACCAGCGAAGGCTGGATCCGGCCGGATACACCAGCATGCTGAACAATGCCTTTAAATTCATTAAAGCCGATTTTCCTTATTTCCGTGAAATTGCGAGATGCGCCGCTGACAATCTGATCGCATCGGGAAAGAATTCAGACGCTCTATCTCTGGTACAGAAACAACTGGGAATGCCGTTTTATCACTTGTACGAGATGAAGATCTCGTCTTTCCAGAAAAAAAAAGATGAACTTTTCCATTATGCCGGATTGCTTGCGGATAGTGCAGATCAGTCTCTGTTAAGGGAAGGCGCAATTCTGCTTAATGATCTGATCCCTGAGCTCCCCAGGCGGATCAAAGGGGCGGACAGCCTGCTTGCATGGATGACTGTACTGGTGGAAAACTCTCCAGGGCAGGTGCTGGCCACACTGGGAAAGTGCCCCTCGATCGAAGCCGATGAACTGGATGCTTTGCGGGCGGCCGCGTATTACAAACTCAAAGACACTCGTCACATGTGGGAGACTGTCCGGCGGGTCATCCTGTCTAAGAAGGAAAAAAAGGCGGCGAAATTGCTTTCCGATTTCCTTGAACTCGTAAAAAAAGATCAGAAGCTGCTAAAACAGTACGCCCAGGAACTGGAGCTGATTCTGGATGAAACCCGATTTTCCCGGCCGACACTGGCTGCCGTGTTCAGCAGCTGGGGCATAGCCATGGCTGCTCAGGAATCTGATGATCCAGGCTACAACTGGCTGAAAAAGGGGGCTGGTTTCTCCGAAAAAGTTTCCGACAAGACAACAGAAGCGCTGTGCATTTATCACCTGGCACGGCTTTCTTATCTCAAAGCCAATTACGAAGGAGCGCTCTATTTTACCGACCAGTTTACCGACCAGTTTCAGTCTCACGATCTTTTTCCTGAGATGCTTTATCTGCGATACAGAGTGTTCTCGATCCGGGCCGATAGAGAGAACGCTACTGAACTTGAGAAGAAAATCATGGAGTTTCCCGATTCCCCGTTCGCCTATTATCTGCAATCCAAAAAAAAGGCTTTCTCTTCTTCCGCAAAACACGCGGTAAATACTTTTAAACCAGTTAAACTCGACCATACCGTCAAAAAAGAGAAGTTTTACCATCTTTTTCAGGCTGGATTTGTCAGTGATGCCATCAGGCTTCTGAAGGATAACCCGAACAGGAGCAAACTGTACCTTGGGCTTGAGTATTACAGGATGGCGCATCTGGAAGTTACTTATCCCGTATTTTACAGCGATTTAATCAACGATTGCTGCAAGCGCTATCAGCTTGATCCTGCGCTGGTACTGTCTGTGATTCGTGAAGAAAGCCGATTTGACCGTTCGGTTGTATCTAAGGCCGGTGCTAAGGGGCTGATGCAGATTATGGATGACACATACAAATGGATTCTCGGACTCAGGAAAAAGAAATTCACGAGCCTGTCCAGGCTGTTCGAAGAGCGCGAAAATATTGAAAACGGATGCTGGTATCTGCGTTATCTGACAGACCGCTTTTCCGGAAGCGATATACCTTTGCTTCTTGTGCTGGCTTCCTACAACGGCGGTCCGGGAAATGTTAACCGCTGGCTCAACAAATGGGGGCCTGACGACTTGCTGCTGTTCATCCCATTCCAGGAAACCAGGAACTATCTGCGCAAAGTTTTTCGCAGCTACTATCACTACAGGGACAAATAGATGAAAGCCGCACTGAATCACTGTGATCGACTTCCAGTGCTGATTCTGGATACAACAGGATTCTGCAATCTGCGCTGCAAGATGTGCCCCCAGTCAGCCGAGGCCGGCACAGGACCGGAAAGGGGGGTGATGGGCTTTTCCCTGTATCGAAAAATTATCGATGAACTGGCCTCTGCAGAAGGACTGAAAGCCGATGCAGTGCTTCCTTTCTGGAACGGAGAAGCCCTGCTGCATCCTGAATTCTGCACTCTGGTCGATTATGCTGCCCGCTCCCGTAAAACCGTCAGAGGATTCAATGTATTTTCCCTGCACACCAATTTTCTGCTTGCAGATTCTGAGAAAATCGAGACAATCGTTGATTCCGGAATCTTCGGACCGATTACCGTATCAGTGGATGCTTCCACTGCTGACACTTACACCCTGATCAGGCGCGGCGGCGATTTTGAGAAACTGGCTGAGAATATTCACAGGTTTCTGGCATACAGAAAAAAGAGGAATCTTTCCCAGCCGAGTTTAGTGCTCCAGTTCATTGTTATGAAGGAAAACCTTGCTGAGGCTGCTGATTTCTTGCGGCTGTGGCAGGGAATTTTCCATTCACACGCGTGTGATCCGCAAGTGGTGTTTGAGGATAATGCCGATTTTTCGCACGACACAGTCAGTTTCCGGCTTCTGCAGACAGGGAACCCTGAATTGCAGGCAGGGGCCAGGGATATGCATAATCAGGTAAGGGGCCTCTTGGGGAGCCGTGGAAATTTGCGTCATGCAACCGGAGAAGCAGTGTCTGCGGAACTGTGTTCAGGTTCAAGACCACCCTGCGTGGTGCTTTGGCAGCAGCTTGGAGTACGGTACGATGGCAGGGTGTCGGCCTGCTGCAGGGATGTCGGAGCTGTGATGAACCTGGGAGACGCAAGGGAAAAGAACCTGAGGGACATTTTCTGGGGAGATCAATTGCGTGATTTGAGAGAGGCTCACATCTCAGGGAGGTTCAGCGATTTTCCGTTGTGCTTGAACTGCGTGGATCAGACAGCTCACAGGCTCAGCCATGGTGATGTGAAGACCTATCTCACAGAAATCGGGTCACGGAATCTGTTTCGAGTATATCAGCGCAGGATGCGAGGTTCTAAAGCTGGTTTACAAAATAATGTTCCGGGCTTACACTGTGACAACGATATCAGAGGAAAGGGAAATCCCATGCATTCATTAAAAAGTATATACGACCAATTTCTTTCGGATGAAAGGGAAGAGTCATTTCTGACCCTGGCCATCAGGCTTGTGACTAAGCGCAGATTCCGCACTCTGCTTATACTGCACCGGCACCATCGGGTCAAGCACCTTAAGGTTTATGCCTGTCTGGCATTCGCTCATCAGGAACTGGGAGATTTCCGCCGCGCCAGAAGGCTTTATTACAAGCTGGCGCGCAAGCTCGACAAGCGATACTGGGAAAGCCTGGCTTTTTGCCTGCGGCAGGAAAAAAAGTACCTGCTTTCGGCCTTTTCCTATGTGATGGCCATGCTGCACACAGGCAGGCACAGGCTGTTAAAGAGCGCGGCATACAGCGCGATGATGGCGGTGAGGGAGTGGGAGCAGGTGAGGGGTAATGGGTAATGGGTGATAGGTGATTGGTTGATAGCCGTGCGAGCGAAGCGAGCTACGGATATCAATACCCGAGCAAGGCGAGGGTGTAATGGGGGATTGGGGGAAAATCCGCTGTAGGGGCGGATCCATGTATCCGCCCGATTCAGGCGGGTTTCTAAGGCAGCCAGAGTGAGCTTGTGGTTTTTTTCAGTATCGCTGGAAGATCGGAATCATCCACCTTATCATTCTCAGGCTTGCTTCTGGCCTGAAACTTGTCCAGCACCATGTAATGCAGAGCTTTCAGCAGTTCAGCGTTGAAGCCTGATCTGTTTGCCGCTTTCAGCATCTGTCCGGTGATGTGAGGGAGTTCGCACGGACGGCCGTTTCTGTAATCCTGCAGAGTCGAACAGACATTTTTCCCGGTGCTCTCCACCTGTGAGCGCAATTGTGAAAGCGAGGGCGCGAGCAGTCCGAGTCTTTCACAGAGAAGCGACAGCTCCTCATGCAGGTCAGCGACCAGATCAGCCATGTGCTGATGCGCGAACAACTCATCATTGGTCGTTTCAAACAGAGTGGAAGGCAGATTGACGAGCGCGTTGAGCAGCCCCTTTTTCCAGGACTGTTCGCGATAATCACCTTCTGAACATGAAATTCCGGGCAGTACCGGAGCCGGTCCTGCTTTATCATTTAAAGGGGAGAGAGTTACTGTGCCTCCCGCGATCATCTCGGCAGTATTTCCGGTTTTCACGGCAGCGATGGTCGTAAATCCGGCAAAGACACGGGGGAAATCCCGCAGGCAGCGGCGGCTGAATGTGCGATGGGCAAATCCGTTGCACATCAGAATGACGGCCTGTCCGGGAGTCATAAAGGGTTTGTAATCAATGAGTGCCTGGTACATGTCATATGATTTAAGGCAGAAAATCGCTGTATTGGAACCAGTGATGACATTTTTTCCGCAGAAGTAGTTTTCAATGGCCTGTCCTTTGAAAACAGGCTTCAAATTGCGTCTTCCTGACAGAACAGCTCCGGGAATCAACTGCGAAACAACAGTGCCGATGGCACCTGATCCGATTACGGCAACGGCGTGAGCTTCCATTCTTCCCCCTGATAGAGCATACGGAAACGGAAATCCGGTACTGTAATGTCGGCCCGTACCGGTATTGAAGTCGCCCAGAACGGGTTGGGAAAACTAAGCAGAAAGCGATAAATTTCCGGGGACGACAGCAGGGTTGAGGCTGAAACAGGAGGATCCCTGAAGATCTCACCAAGGGTTGATTCAGCCATATGCCTGAGCGTCCTGAGATTCGGCACAGGTCCGGCAGGGAGAATGGAGAGTTTCACATTGGATTCAAAGGCGAGATTGATTACTTCAACGGCATTTTTTTTGCTCATACGATTGTGAGTGCCTTCAAAGTACTCGTCCCAGCCGTCTGTGATGGCTAAGAGACGCTTGCGTTCATGGAGTTCCATCATGCGCAGGATCAAATGGTACATGCTGTCAAAAAGCGGTGTCGGGCCGGAGTACGAAAGTCCCTGAATTTCGCCGGCGCTGATCCGGCTGAAATATGGGTAATCCCGGTTCAGAACAAAAATCTCGGTTGAAACATTACCCGGAAAAGCATTGATCAGTGCAGCTGCAGAGTCTTTCAGATGTTCAGCCTGGTCTTTTAAGCTGCCGCTCTGGTCAAGAAGCAGTGTCAGATGCACCGGGATCTCGATATTGCGCCAGTTCCTGAACACATCGGCCTGAAGATACAGTTCAATTTCATCCCTGGTGAGGTCGCGGACTACTTCAGCCGAATCATAGACTTGGAAGTAAATCGAGGTCAGGGGAAACTTGTCGATGGCCATTTTAGTCATGTGCAGCGAAAATTCATCGGGTTTTCGGCCGGGAAGACTATCGAGGAAATCCTTGCGGATATCGTAATTATGGACCAGATCTGTTGTTTTGATACCAAGAAAATCAACACTCAGGCACATCTTACGCTTTGTTCCGGCATGCTGGGCATAGGGATCGATGAACTGGAGATGATAAAAATACTCGAGCTTTTCATTGATGAAATCAATTACTTTAACTGCCGGAGGGGAGTGAAAACAGGCACCGCCCGTCATCCCGGAAAAGCGATTCAGTTCTTCCGAATCGGGATCAGGACCGAAACTGACGCTGATGCCGCGGGCGTTGATTCCGTCCATCTCTTTGGCCACATCTGTGATTTTGAATCTGGAATATGGTCGCGGCGATTCCATCATCGCCTGGTCATGACCGTCAGAGAGAAGGACGAAGAATTTGGGCGCAAGTATTGTTTTCTGTCTTTTAGCTTCGAAGTAGAGGAGATCCCAGATGCGGCTGGAACCCCGCGTTGTAACCTGTGAAAGATCAAGTAAGGCTTCAGTGTTTATGCAGAAATCGGTTGAATGATGGCGGTTATCGAACAGCACGAATTTAACGAAACTTTCAGGAAGACCTTTGATCAGTGGAGATAAAAAGGTTTTAAGATCGTTGAAACCATACTGCATGCTGCCGCTTTTATCGATAAATATCGTGATATAAGGTTTTTCCAGCAGGGTATTGAGAGTGTAAGGTACCCGGGCGGTCAGGGAAACAGATGTATCACGGGTATCGGATGGTGGGGCATAACCTGAATCAGGTTTTAGCTGCCATAGAATTTCCACAGTTTCGCCAACACTGACGCGCTCGGCATAAAAATTATCTGCAGCAAAAAGCTGCGAGGCCATAAAAAAAAACGCGAGTATGATCTCAGGAATTTTTTTGAATTCGCGCTGAAGCGGACAAGGCCTTTTTGGTTTTAAATTCATCTTTGGTGAGAATATTGATGGAGAGCTTATCCTGCAGCAGTTCTTTCACGGCAGTGTCAATGGCTTTCTGTGCCGCGTAGCGGTATACTTTCTGGATTACCGAAGCCCTTTTAAAAATAGCAGTTGTAAGAAAATACTTGTTCGGGTATTTTTTCTGAAGCTCAAAGGGAATTTTAAACATGTACCGCCCTCCATCCTGAGTGTTGGCCAAATAAGTATAAACCGACCTGCGACCGATTACAACAAGACCGGTATACCATATCAGAATTTAGTGGTGCCTTCCTGTGCCGGGAGTGGTAGTATAATTCAATCAGAACCATTCAGGGAGAACAAATGAAAAAAATCGACCCAAAAATCCTGGAACAGAGACGAGAGATTGAACTGGGAAGACACAAAGAAATGATGGAAGACTCAGTTTACGAGGCAATATCTCTTTTAGCCGATGAAATCAAAGGCAAAACCGTAATGGTAAGTAACAGCAAGTTTCCCAATGCCAGGAAAACGGTGCGAGTCGAGGATGTTAAAACCAATTATGTTCCGGGGCGGTCGTTGAGGGACAAGTTCATTGAACTGATTGAGGATGGAAAACAGGCGGTCAAGCTCGATGTCCCAAGCGATATTCGTGTCAAGGGGAACAGATTTACTTTTGATTACTCGGAACCGGATGAAGACCGTGCGATACAGAGAAGTTTCAAAAAAAAAGGTGTGGAATATCTCGAAGTATATCTGGAGATCATCTGAAAGCGGATTGAGAGCGATGCGCGCGTTATGGGTCTGTCCATTACTCTTCATTCTGCTTTCCGGTCTCACTACTCCAGGAGAACTCAAGAGGGCGCGCGGACTTTTTCAAGAGGGGCTGGACCGCCTGAAAAAAGGTCGTGCCCTGGAATCCGCGGCGTTTCTGGAAGAGTCTCTCATAATTGATGATCGCGCTGAAGGAAGGTTTTATCTTGGACAGGCATTAGCGGTTGCCGGACAGACTGACCGGGCTGTGGATGAGCTGCGCAAAGCATCAGAAATGAGCCCGGCCTGGACTGAGCCATTGCTGGTTTCATCAGGCATACTTCTGGAAGCCGGAAGAACCGGTGAAGCGGTCGCTGAAATGGAAACCCTGTCCGCCCGTTTCCCTGAACGGGCCGAGTTCCTTCATCGATTAGGTTCGCTTCATCAGGCCGCCGGAGATGATCAGAAAGCCTTAGCGGCATATTACCGGATAATGGAACTTGTGCCAGAAGATGTCCCTGCCTTGCGCCAGATCCTGGACCTGACCTCAGTTGAAGGAGGCGATCTGAGTCTGGCTGAAAAGGCGGCCACCCGCATTCTATCTCTTGATCCCCTTGACAAAGCCGCTTCCGAATTTTTATCCCGCATGAAACCTCCAGTCCGGGCAAACGATTTTCAAGTATTCACCGGAGAAGCTCAGGTCAGTGAAGTTTTCCGGACTAATGCGCATTACTGGATCTGGCTGCTTCTGCTTGTGCTGCTGGTTGCTGCTTTATTCAAGTCGCGCAGGAGTATTGTGCTCTACTTCCTGAAATATTTCGGCGAATACAGCGCTTATGTCAGGTTTACCGGGAAAGTGGTGGCTGACGAGGTGGCAGTTAGGGATAGACTGGGACAGGAGTATCTGAAAAAGAAAAATTATTACCGGCTTTCCGAACTTTTCCAGCATCAGATCAGCTCAGGATCTCCCTCGCGTGAAGGGCTGGAAAAGCTTGCGACATACAGCACAGCATGTTCGAGGACAGACTGGGCTTGTGACGCGTACACCCGGTTGAATGAAATCTTCGGTGACCGGGAAGCCCTGTTCCTTCTTGCTCAGTGCCGGTTGCGCATCAGAAAATACAAGGAGGCTGCCGAGGCTTTTTCCCGGATCATGGCTGCAGGAAAGGACGATGACGGGAGAGTGCTGCGTCTCCTGGAAGAGTTCACGGCTTTAGCCGGGGGAGACATGGAATTCGGGTTCATGATCGGCGGGCAATATGAACGCTCAGGCAACA
>JAQTRI010000062.1 GCA_028711905.1 Candidatus Wallbacteria bacterium
CAGGAACAGATCGAGGAAAAAAAGCGTATTCGCGAAGTGCTTTCAAAGTACACCTCTCAGGCTGTCATGGAGCAGGTGCTGAACAACCCGGACATGCTCAAACTTGGAGGGGAAAAGCGCTGCGCCACCGTCATGTTCGCTGACATCATCAGTTTCACCACCTATTCCGAAAAGTATCCCCCAGAGATAACGGTCAGCATGCTCAATGAGTACCTGACAGCCATGACTGACATTATCATGAATCTCAACGGAACACTGGACAAGTTCATCGGCGATGAGATCATGGCCATCTGGGGCGTTCCTGTCAGCCAGGAGGATCATGCATTACTTGCAGTAAAGGCTGCCTGGGGAATGATTCAAAAACTCGATGAGCTGCGCGAAGACTGGAAGCGCAGGAATCTGGAGCCGTTCGATATCGGGATCGGCATCAATACCGGCGAGATGATTGCCGGCAACATGGGCAGCAACAAAAGGATGGATTATACGGTTATCGGGGACCATGTCAATACTGCCTCGCGCATTCAGGGGCTGACCAGAAAATTTCAGTGTCACCTCCTGCTCAGCGAGTACACCCATGAACTGGTTAAGAATTTTGTGACAGCCGAACCACTCGGAGAAGTACAGGTGAAAGGAAAGACCAAGATGATCAAAGTCTTCAGGGTCGACAAACTCAATGCCTGATTTATTGATCTTTAGCTCCATAATGCATACTGGGGAAATTCCATGTCAGTAAGCGCATGCCCAAGAATTCATTATTCATTATTGAGCAAAAGCTCAATAACAATTCAGGGCATGATGCTTCTTCAGGCTTCCGATTCAGGGCTGGGCCTATTCACTAAAGAAGTAATGGTTCCGCCTCAGCTGCGCCAGGATATGGACTTCAGCGGTTTGTTTATCAAAGGTGGCGTCTCCTTAGTGCTGGTCATCCTGCTGATTCTGGCCCTGCATTATCTTCTCCACCGCAAACAGGCTTTTACCGGCTCATCACTGCTGCGTATTCTGGACTGCCGGGTGATAGATTCCAGAAAATCTGTTTATCTGCTTGAGACCTGCGGAAAAATCCTGGTGATAGGTTCTTCTGATGCCGGCCTTACGCTCCTCTCCGAGATCACGGAAAAGGAAACTGTCGATGAAATCAAGCTGCAGTTTTCCCGCAGCCATGAAAAAGACTTCGGAAAAGCCCTGGAAAAGCATGTTTCACGCAAAGAGCAGGACATCGCTGAACTGCAAAAGAAAATAAGCAAGATCCGCAAGATGAATGATTTCGAATAAAGCCCACTGAAACTCAAATTGGTCTTGTGGTAATTCCTGATTTATGTTTGACCCCTGAATCAGATATAATTACTT
The DNA here is from genome assembly GCA_028711905.1 of Candidatus Wallbacteria bacterium. Classification (GTDB taxonomy): domain Bacteria; phylum Muiribacteriota; class JAQTZZ01; order JAQTZZ01; family JAQTZZ01; genus JAQTRI01. The sequence continues at coordinate 1,348 of JAQTRI010000062.1, forward strand.
TCAATCAACGGTTAAGGATCAAACGGCGGAAAAAATGGTCCCAATATAGAGGACCTGGCCCGTCGTCACGCCGGACAACGAATCATTATGGGTAACTGCCGGAAACAGGCTGTCCATGCCCCGGCGACAGGGCGCACAAGAGAGAGGGTAATGCTTTGATCCGCAGTCTGTCCTGCTTGTCATTTCTTTTTATTTTCTCTCAAATTGTCTCAGCTGAAACCCCATTACCTCTCCCGGATTTGAATATCCGCCTCGGTCAATCCACCAGCCCCGCTGATTTCGGACTGAACCTGCAGATCCTGATCCTGTTCACTGTACTGGCACTGGCCCCTACTATCCTGATCATGCTGACCTCGTTCACCAGGATTATCATTGTTTTCTCCTTCATGCGCCAGTCCATGGGTACGCCATCGATGCCGTCCAACCAGATTCTTGTCAACATGGCGCTCATTCTCACTCTTTACATCATGAACCCCATTTTCAGCACAATGTATGAGACAGCCATTTCTCCTTACATGGCGAATAAAATCAGTCAGGCTGAAGCCCTGGAACAGGGCCTGAAACCTTTGCGCAAATTCCTGCTCAGCCAGACCAGGGAAGACGACCTGGAACTTTTCCTGAAATACAGCGGAGCCTCGAAACCGAAAAACGCGGATGATGTCCCTTTCCATGTTCTGACAGCCTCCTTTGTGTTGAGCGAGGTGAAAACCGCGTTCCAGATGGGGGTTGTCATTTTTGTGCCATTCTTAGTTATTGACATGGTGGTAGCCAGCACTCTGATGTCCATGGGTATGATCATGCTGCCCCCGGTCATGGTGTCGCTTCCATTCAAGGTTCTGCTGTTCGTGATGGCCGACGGGTGGGGACTGGTGATTAAATCCTTAGTGGAGAGCTTTTCCTGATGGAACAGACAGTTATTATCAGTCTGGCCAGTTCAGCCCTCAAGACAGCCATGATAGCTGCCGGGCCCCTGCTCCTCCTGGGAGTAGCGGTCGGCTTAGTCGTAAGCATTGTTCAGACAGCCACCTCCATCCAGGAGCAGACCCTGACCTTTGTTCCTAAGATTCTGGCTATTCTTTTCGCGGTCATTGTATTTGGCCCTGGCATTCTCACCAGGCTGACTGATTTCACTAAGGAACTTCTTGGAAACTTGAAGTACTTCGTGGGGTGATATGATCTGGGGAATATTGATCAGTCATGCAGTAAAATTCATGCTCGCAGGCGTGAGAATGTCGGCCTTTATCATCGGATTGCCGATCATCGGCGGTAAAGTCGTTCCCGTGCAGTTTAAAGGGGGTCTGGCTGTCCTGCTTACGGCTGTTGTGTACCCATTTGTCGAATTCAGCGGTTCCCCCTCAAGTTTTCTGGAACTCGGTCTAGTGATCATCTCGGAAATACTGCTCGGATTGCTTTTGTGCCTGCTATGCACAGTGATTTTCGATGTTTTCCGCAGCGCAGGCGATTATATCGGCACTGAAATCGGTTTCAGAATGATCAATATCATTGATCCGTATAATGACAGCCAGTTTTCTCTGATGGACGCCTTCCTGTATTTCTTCGCAGTCCTGGTTTTTTTTACTATCAACGGACATCACCTGATGATCGATTCAGTGGTTTCCAGCTTCAAGATGATCCCCATCGGAGGACTGGTTTTGCGCCCGGCTTTCGGGATCAATATGATCGCTGTTTTTTCCTGGATGTTCTACTTTGCAGTGCTGATGGCACTGCCGATCGTAGCGTCAGGTCTGATCGTGCATGTCGCACTCGGAGTGGTGGCCAAGACAGCCCCCAGAATTCAGGTGTTTCTGATTTCTTTTCCTCTGAAGATCGGGATGGGTCTCGGAATGATGATCCTGATCTTCCCGGGTCTGACCATGCTGATCAGCGTGGTGTATGCCAAAGTGTATGAAGAAATGATTGCCGCCTTGAGGATGCTTTCATGAAAAGACGGATCTCTGCGTGGGATGATCCTCGCGTCAGGCTTTTTCCCGGGCAGCTGCCTGAGACCACTGCCGCAGAAGCGGATCCACCGGCAAAGAGTGAATTTCTTTTCGACCTGCAGTATTTCGCCCAGGATTCTGCCACAGGCCAGCGCACAGAAAAACCTACAGGCCGCAGAATCCAGAAGGCGCGGGAAAAAGGGCAGGTTGCAAAAAGCATAGATCTCAACGCCGCTGTGGTGATGATCACCGGTTTTTCAGCCATTTATCTGTTCCGGGGCTATATCATCCACGAACTGGATACCATGCTCAAGCTGATGCTTAGAGAGTTCACAGCACCTATGTCCGACGGGAGTTTTTCACGCCTCAATGTTTATGCTGTCACCACTTTTCTCCGCATTATGGCTCCGATTGTTCTACCTCTGCTCATCGCAGCTTTTGCCGTCAACCTTTACCAGACCGAGGGACTGATTTTCACTCTGGAGCCTTTCGCCTTTAAGCCGGAGCGCTTCAATCCGGTGGAGGGCCTGAAAAAAGCCGTGTTTTCCCTTAAAACGATTGTAGAGCTGGCGAAATCCATTTTTAAGATCATTGTCATCGGATATTTCCCCTATCGAACCATCAGCGGTTCAATCATTCTTTTCGCCACCATGCCACGCATGGAACTGGAAGTCATCATCTCAATCATTGTCTCGCTGATCGCCAGAATCGTGTTTCAAGTCTGTCTCGTTCTTCTCATCCTGGCCATCTTTGATTTTACCTACCAGAAATGGGAACACGAAAAAAATCTAATGATGTCCAAGTATGACATCAAGCAGGAAAGAAGAGAAATGGAAGGAGACCCGAGGGTTAAGGTCGAGCAGCGCAGGCGCGCACGGCGTATGATGATGAGGGCAATGATGGAATCTGTCCCCAAGGCTGATGTGGTGCTGACCAACCCTACTCACTTAGCTGTTGCTCTGAAGTATGATCCAGACAATCCAAGGTATAAGGCGCCTTACATCGTGGCTAAGGGGGCAGGCCTGATTGCAGCCAAAATCAAGGAAATCGCCAGGGAACACGATGTGCCGGTCATTGAAAACAAGCCTCTGGCGCGAACCCTTTATTATTCATACGACATTGGTGATGAGATTCCCCCGGAGCTGTTCAACGCGGTTTCGGAAATCCTGGCCTTTGTCTATAAAATGAAAGGCAGGGCCGCCTGATGCCTGCTGCCGGCAAGTACAACGACACCCTTCTGGCGAAATTCATCCGCAATAGTGACATTCTGATCGCAGTAGCAGTTGTTTCTGTTGTTATCATGATGATCATTCCCCTCCCTTCGCTGCTGCTCGACATACTGCTGGCCCTTAACATCAGCATTGCCATGGCAATTCTGCTGATTTCCATGTACATGCTCAATGTTCTTGAATTCTCGGTTTTTCCCTCACTGCTCCTGATGGTGACTCTGTTCCGCTTAGCCCTCAATGTATCGTCCACCAGGCTGATCCTGCTCCAGGGGAAGACATTCGGCGGAAAAATCATCCGCGCATTCGGTGATTTCGTTGTCGGAGGTAATTATGTTGTCGGTCTCGTCATCTTCCTGATCCTGGTGGTGATTCAGTTCGTGGTTATCACCCGGGGTGCCACACGCGTTGCTGAAGTCGCAGCACGCTTTACATTGGACGCCATGCCCGGCAAGCAGATGAGCGTTGATGCCGACCTGCAGAATGGTCTGATCAATGACGAGGAAGCCAAGAAGAGGAGGAAAAATATCCAGCGGGAGGCTGATTTTTATGGAGCTATGGACGGTTCTTCCAAGTTCGTGCAGGGCGATGCTGTCGCAGGCATCATTATCACCATTGTCAACATTGTCGGGGGCTTAATCATAGGCGTCTGGCAGAGAGGGGAAGGGCTGGTGGAAGCCGCCCAGGTATACACCCTTCTGACGATCGGTGACGGTCTGGTAAGCCAGATCCCTGCGCTCCTGATTTCCACAGCAACGGGTATTGTGGTAACCAGGGCAGCGTCTGAGTCCGATCTCGGCAAAGACCTGGCCTCCCAGTTCCTGGTTGATCCGAAAATCTATTTTATTATCTCAGGCATGCTGGGTTTCATGTCTCTCATACCAGGTATGCCTACAGTATCTTTCCTGGTTCTGGGGGGAATTTCTTTTGCCACAGGCTGGACCTTGAAGATGAAAAAGGATGAGGATGCCAGGAGACCGCTGGACGCTGAAGTAGCCCGTAAAGAAGAAGAGAAAAAGAAAAAAACCGAAGATGTTTCCGCCCTGCTCCAGATCGACCCAATGGAGCTGGAGATCGGCTACAGCCTGATCCCGCTCGTTGACACCGATCAGGGGGGTGATCTTCTGGACCGCATCAAGATGATCAGGCGCCAGATGGTAATTGAACTGGGGCTGATTGTTCCCCCTGTGCGCATTCGTGACAACATGCAGATCGAGCCTAATGAATATACCTTTCATATCAAGGGATTCGAGGTCGGCCGGGGAAAGCTTATCACTGACCATTATCTGGCCATGAACATGGAAGGGGTGGAGGAAAAAATCGAGGGTCAGGCTGTGCGCGACCCAGTCTTTGGGCTGCCGGCCCTCTGGATCAGTGAAAAACATCGCGCAACAGCCGAAGTCGCCGGATATACCGTTGTCGATCCGCCAACTGTGGTTGCTACCCATCTGACTGAGATCATCAAGCGCCATGCCCACGATATACTCGGTCAGGAAGAGCTGAAGGAAATCATGAAAAATGTGGAGAAGAATTACCCTCTGCTGGTGCAGGAAGTGCAAAATCAGCCCTTCTTCAAGGAAGGAACTCTGCTGCGGGTCCTGCAGAACCTTTTACGCGAGGGGGTATCGATCCGCAATATGGTGCCAACCCTGGAAACATGTCTGGAAAAGAGCAAGCTTCTGGACCGTGTGACTCCAGACCTGTTGACCGAGTTCTGCCGGGCAGCCCTGGCTCAGTCTATTTCGCGTAAATACCTTCAGCCTGACGGCAGCATGTCTGTCATGACCATTGACCCGCGGCTGGAAGATCTGTTCCGCCGCAGCGTCCAGGGAAGCGAAGTTACCGGAAGGTACATCTCGCTTGATGCGGAAACCAGCGAAAAATTGTTCAATGCAATCAAGGATCTCGTCAATTCCGCAGCAGACAGGCGCGTTTTCACACCGGTTTTCATGACTGCCCCCGACATCAGAGCCTGCGTAAAAAGGCTCATGGAAAGAGTCAGCAGAGAGATTGTCGTTATTTCCTTCAATGAGATTATTCCTGAAACCAGAATCAGTTCCGTGGGGGTATTGGAGATTTGATCAGAGATCAGGCCTATGAACTTCGGAAACTGATGAAAAAGAAACGCGACGACCAGAGACTGGCTAAAGAGGCCGCTCACCTGCGCGGGTTGATCTCGGAAAGGCCGGACGCCAGACAGCCGAGATTGACAAGAGTGATCGCTGTCACTTCGGGAAAAGGCGGTGTCGGAAAAAGCACGATCAGTGCCAACCTTTCACTGCATTTCGCCTCTAAAGGGCTGGAAACCATTTTGCTGGACGCAGACCTCGGGTTGGCCAACCTGGATGTCATTCTCGGCATCAGGCCAACCGGAACACTTTTCGAGGTGATTCACGGAAACCGCGAATTGAATGAAATCATCCAGCACGGGCCAATGGGTCTGAAATTCATCAGCGGGGCTTCGGGCATCACTGATCTTGCCAACTTGGGGGAAAAGGAAAGGGATCATCTGCTTTCCGAAATCTCCGGTCTTCAGTATGAAGGGGAAATCATGGTTATCGACACAGGCGCAGGACTGTCCCACAATGTGCTGGGCTTTCTGATGATCGCCCAGATAACGATAGTGGTCGTGACTGAAGAACCTGCCTCTGTGGCTGACGGTTACGGCATGATCAAGGCTCTCAGAAAAAGCCGTTATCCAGGGGAAATCTGTGTTGTGATGAACAAGGTGAACAGTATTCAGAGTGGAAAAAATCTTTTCGATAAGCTGTCCATGACAGCCGACCGATTTCTGGGTACAGGTCTCAAGCTTGTCGGAATCATTCCCGAGAGTCCGCTGATCCGCGAATCCACACAGAAAATGACGCCTTTTTTCATCGCTCATCCTGACTCGAAGGTCACCCAGGCACTGAGATCAGTCGGTGAAGTAGTCCTGGGACATTCGGAATACCTTGCCTGTGCAGAGAAAGAGGGCTTCAGCAGGCGGATGTATAGTTTTTTTTTCCGGGTTTAGGTAAGATAGAATCAATGACTGGAGGCTCATCTGCCATCTGTTAGCAAGGAAAAAGATACACCCAGAAAACCGTTGAGTGGAAAGCTGCATCGCTTCAGCGCTCCCACTTACAACGAAGCCCTGCTCAAGGCTACTATCGCTCTGGGCGGAAACATCCGGGTTGTGCAGAAAAAAGAAATCCGCTGTGGCGGTTTTTTTGGCTTTTTTCAAAGGCGCGAATTGGAATTGATCGTCACATCGGAAAACCGCCGTTCAAATGTCCCTGAAGAACAATCTCCGAACCCTGGCGAGCCAGAGGCTCCCACAGTAAAAGCAAAGTTTTTGAGTCCCTCGTCCTTAAAAACGAGAAAAATTGTCGACCATCAGGTCACTCCCCCGGATTCGGAAAACATTCGAAAAATACTGAGCCTGATAGATAAGAACCGCGCCGGGAAGAAAATCGCTCAGGTTCAAGCCGACGGAAAAGTTAATGAACCATCTCCTGAAAGGAGTAGCCCTGTCACCCTTTCTGGCGAAAATGTCTGCCAATCAGACCTGGCCGCTCTGGAAACGGATGTTTCAGAAATCAGGAGAAATTTGGATTTGATGCAGAACAGTCTTTCCCCTGGGAAAGCCTTTGCCGATCAGGACCCGGAAACGGATGCGCTGCCTCAGAGCGTAAAAGATCTTAAATCATCGCTTCTGTCGCATCGCGTTGATCGAAAGCGTGTTATCAAGATCTGTCGGGCCATCAGCGATTCCCTCGCCAGGAGAGGTGATTTCACATGGAACCTGCGGGATCTCCTCAAAGAAGAACTCCAGAGCATTTTACCGATCCGGCATTTTGATCTGCATCACCAGCAGTGCCAGATTTTTTCCCTTATCGGACCTACAGGCAGCGGAAAAACATCGACCATAGCCAAGCTGGCTGCCAAATGGAAACTGAACCATGAAAATCTTAAAGTCGGCATGATCACGCTTGACACATTCAGGCTCGGAGCTGTTGAGCAGATCATGGCTATCAGCGAACTGATCCAGATCCCTCTGGAAATCGCATACAACAAATCCGATCTGGACGAAAAAATCCGCAAATTCCGGCAGGAGGATTATAATCTGATCTTTATCGACAATGCCGGCAGATGCCCGAACAATTCCAAAGAAACAGCTGAGATGTTCGAAATCCTGTCTGACCCGGAGATCAGCAATTATCTTGTATTCTGCGCCAATTACAAGGAAAAAGACATGGACAACATTTTCCGCAGATTCTCCCCGGCGCGATTGAAAGGCACCATCATCACCAAAACCGATGAAACCAGAAAGTACGGTTTTCTCATCAATTTAAGCGAACATTTCCGCGGCTCCCCGCTTTACTGCCTGACAGACGGGCAGGATATTCCCCATAAAATAGTCTTTCCGTCATACAATGACATAGCCGGACTTTTTTTTGCCGACAAACGATGAATAAATTTTTTTTCTTCCTTATACTTGTTACAGCCTTCAATTGCGCAGCCGCACGACTGACAGTCACAGTTTACGACCGGCACAGCAGACCTTTGCAGGATGTTGAAATCCGGATAGCCGGTCTTCATGGGAACAGCTATGTTGCAGCGAGGCAGACTGACAGGTACGGATGTGCGCAACTCCAGGATCTTCCTGCCGGAGTTTACGCGGTTAACGCTTTCAAAGTGGATTATGCCCGTGTTTCAGAGCCCATCCGTATTCATCAGGATGAGGCAGCCAGTCACAGCATTACACTGCCTGAAATATGGACCCCCTCCATGGAAGCCGAAAAATCCGCACAGTCCTTCTTCCAGCGTTCACTGCGGGGGAGAGTTTTCGATGGATCAACGCGTAAGCCCCTGTCAGGGGTGAGGCTGAAATTTGACGGGCGGGACGCGGTTACCTCAAGCGACGGCAGATACTCGTTTGAAGACACTTTTATCGATCATGGTCTCCTGCGCGCTGAAGTCAAGGGCTATCAGCCCGCCGAGCAGCAGTTGTCGCTGGCAGGGCGAAGGAACTACCATGATTTTTACCTGCAGGCCGACAAAGGAACCACCCGTCTCAGCGGTTGTGTCAGGAGCAGCGCAAGTGGAGATCCGGTCAGGGCTAAAGTGGTGTGCAGCGGGATAATCGCCATGAGCGATTCCGATGGGGAATTCAGCCTGACCATTCCTTTATCAGGCATCAGTGCTCCTGTGCTGGCGGAAGCCGATGGATTCTCGGTTTACAGCGCTGAAGTCGCGCTTTCCGGCCAGGAAACGCGCCTGGACATTCTCATGTCCCCAGAGTATGAACCTTCTCTGATCGAGGGACTGGTGCAGGATGCTGAAAATGGGGAGCCTGTAATCGGCGCAAAGGTGATTATCGGATCAGGAGCGGGATTTACCGGGATCGACGGCCGTTACCGCATTGAAAATCTCGGGTTCGGCAGGCATGAGGTGCTGGTGTTCTACCGTCAGGCGTGCCTGTTCAACGAGACCGTCAACCTCAACCGTAAATCGTTCAATTACGACATTCTGGTGTCTATTTCAGCACTGGAATCACCTGAAAACCCATAAAATTTTGGGCAAATAATTACCCTGACCCGTTAATCGGCACTGCCGATGTTACAGTTCAGGGACCCATACAATGACATTCACCCCGGTCCTGTAACTTTCCGCTGGACTGAATACGCTTCTCCGAATACAATATAATAACATCCATCTCAGGAGGAACAAATAACATGAAGACTCTTTTCCGCGGCAAACATTTCATTACTCTTGACGACTACAGCCGTGAGGAAGTCGATTCTCTGCTCGATGTATCCCGCTACCTGAAAATGAAATTCGCTCTCAATGAACCGCACAGGATGCTTCAGGACAAAACAGTGTTCATGATGTTTTTCGAACAGTCCACCAGAACCAGGAACTCGATGGAGGCTGGTATAACGCAACTCGGCGGGCACGCCCATGATCTTACTCCGGACAAGATGCAGCTCTCGCACGGCGAGTCGGCCAAGGACACGGCTGAAGTGCTCTCTGGCATGGGTCACGCTATTGCCTGCCGAAACTGCTTTTTCGGCTACGGTGAAAAGAACCAGCTCGGCAACAACTACCTGCGCGAACTGGCTCAGTACTCCCGCATACCAGTGATGAGCCTGCAGGACGACTGGTATCACCCAATGCAGGGACTGGCCGATCTTCTGACGATTCAGGAAAAATTCGGCACTAATCTCAAGGGTTTGAAAATCTGCATTTCCTGGGCTTACGCCACCAGCCACGCCAAGCCCCTTTCCGTGCCCCAGTCACAGATCCTGCTTTTCCCCCGTTACGGTATGGATGTTGTGGTGGCAGGACCCAAGGAATTTCCCTTCATGCCCGAGATCGTCGAGAAAGCCAAAAAAAACGCATCCGATGGCGGAGGATCGCTCAAATTCGTGGACAACATGGAAGAAGGCTTCCGCGGAGCTCATATCGTCATCCCCAAGAACTGGGGAGGTTTCCTGGGTGTAAAACCGCCCAAGGGTCAGGCGCGGGTTGAATATCTTGGGACTGACGAGGCTAAAAAACAGATGAAGACCAACCTGGAAAAGCATAAAGGGTGGATCTGCAACGAAAAATTGATGAAAATCACCGACAGGCGGTCTGTGTACATGCACGCCCTTCCCGCTGACCGCGGCAAGGAAGTGGTGGACTCTGTGATCGACGGACCGCGCTCGATTGTCATTGACGAGGCGGAAAACCGCATCCACACAGCCAAAGCGGTCATGGCTCTGACCATGGGCGGCAGACCGTAACAGGCACGGAACTCGATGGATCGTTAAAAGGCCCGGACTTCCGGGCCTTTTTCATGACTGCTCCAACTATTTCCCGGAGCGGGATACGCTTCCCCAGCTGCTCAAATCATCAGCGTCCGGTTTGTAGAGAAAGCTGCCGTCCACTGTCAGCTTCTGATCTCCGGCAAATTGCAGATAGCTTTCAGGGTATTCTCGCAGCAGGAAAGCCACGATGTTTTCCGAAAGCCAGTTGATTATGCAGGTGCGCGGATTCCAGCCAAGTTTCTGATAGCCATCGCCGAACACAAACGCGTCCGAAAAGCTCCAGAAGGATTTGTAATAGAGCGAACTGTCGTTCGCAAAACCATTGTCTTCCAGGTCGGATGTGAACAGCCTGACTGCCTCCGGCATGGCAATGCGCAATGCAGCGCTCTCTCCGCCGCCTCCGCCCAGGAGCAGATCCCCGATTTTGCCGTCGAAATCGAATCCGGTTTCTGTGACATTCTCATCCAGCCGGTAGAGCGGGACTTCCCTGTGCGTATCGTTTTGATAAACCAATGCGAACCGCGACGGACAGTGCGCGATTCCGAGCAATGAGTGTTTGTAACAATCGATTGCTGACATGCATAAAACATACTGCGAATGTCATGCATGAGTCAAACACAAAGTGCTGCTGCTGTTCCAGCAGCACCTCCATTCTGCTGTCGGCCCGGCATCTGGCGCACATGACAGATGACGAAACAATGTTCCTGCTGAAATCACAGCAGGTGCTGGAACGGAAGCGCCTCGTTTCCGAGACGCTGCTCAACGGCCTTGTCGGGAAAAGATTTGACCGGCCACTGGCGTTTTACCTGTCCAATACGGATCGCTATCTGCGTTCTCTCGCGAAACTATCCCGAGATCGCATAGTATCGCAAGCATAGCATGAACTTTCATAGGAAGAGTAAAGCAAGCCCTGCTCCTTGGAAAAAATAAAGTCTTATTGATTGTCAGAACCCAGGAAATGACAGGCAGCCTGATGATTTTCGCCTACATCGCGCAGTTCCGGAATCTTCATTGCACAGAGTTCCTGCGCCACAGGACAGCGGGTACGGAATCCACAGCCTGAAGGTTTGGCGAGCGGCGAAGGCACATCTCCGCCAAGCACAGCCCTGTGCCGGTTGCGCATGTCCGGATCAGGCTTGGGTACAGCGGCCAGAAGCGCCTGGCTGTATGGATGCTTCGGATGATGATAGAC
>JAQTRI010000455.1 GCA_028711905.1 Candidatus Wallbacteria bacterium
GACCTTGATCAAGTCGAGGTCATTGACGGCATCCCGTTTTGATTCAGTGCCTCTGAAGGCCAGGATAAGGTGCTTTTCGCTGCCTGCCAGAAAAGCCTGGGAATCGCCTTTATTGAAAAAACGGAAATCCGCCAGTCCCCATTCTCCTGTCACCTGCCTTCTGATTTTAGTCTCATCTTCGTATGCCAGATTCGAGGCCCGGGCCAGCAATAATGCGTTCCCTAAGTCGAACTCGCGGCTGAAGGTCTTGCCAAAGTCAGGTGAATTAACTTGTTGGGGAACTCTTTTCAAAGCTCAGTCAGTTCCAGTACAGGGAAACGCCGAATGAATATGTAAGGTCAGTTGCCGACACATCATTGTCTACGCCGCCGATCTTGGGAAACAGGCCGTTGAACTGCGAGGCCACATACTTGGTTTCCAAGTTAAAGGCCCAGTTGGGTGAGGTCTGATACAGCACCCCGGCTTTAAGGGAAAAACCGCTGTGTGTATCATCGTAAGACACGCCATCGGCATACGGCTCCCATGAGAGATCGAACAGTCCGATGCCTGCCCCGTAATAAAAGCGCCAGTCGCTGCTGCTGAAGGTTGTGTTGTTGTACCAGGTGTATTCCAGAAGCCATGTGTCGATATCAATGTCCTGTCCGTTATGACTTTCAGAGAATGTGCCGTACTCTAAGCTCAGCAGGCTGTTGTCGGTTGTGCAGATCCCGAAGCTGCCGGTGATTTTAGTGCCGTCAACATGCACGCCGCTCAAAGTGCGCACATCATTGGGTTGATAGTGTGCAAGGTTCAGGTTCAGGACGCGGCGGCCTTTGTGGATGCAGGATTCAAAAGCAGACAGATCAATCGCTGCTGTAAGGAGCAGAACAAGAGCCAGAGATGCAATTCTGTTCATTGGGTTCCTCCCTGGGTATAGAGTACGCATAACATAACTAATTAGATTGTTTTTCAGGCGATTTGTCAATTGTAACAACCTGCTGACCGGGTGAATTAATACTCGAGTTTGGCAAATTTTCAAAGTATGCCATGAAACCCTTGTGGGGTGGCCAGGTGCAACTTTTTGTCGCACTGAGCTTGCCGAAGGAGAGAAAAAGTTGTACCAAGCCAGGACCCGCCACAAATCAAGGTTTTTGCAAAACATCTGGCTGAACACCACAAATATTTGCCAAACTCAAGTCAATAAGCAGGGGCAAGTTGCAGCATGCCCTTCCAACCAGTTTAGGTAACGATTTTTCCGTAGGGAACGGTCGCGACCATTTCCTGCAATGGCCTGCCGAAACTGCCGAAATACGCTCAGACTTTCGAAGTTTTTGTTTCCTTCTTCGGCCTGGTTCTTATGTTGTAGTCTTCCATCTGCTTGGCGGTCTTACCCAGCTTGAACTCCAAGTAAGCGACAGCCCGGCTTGCATCGACCAGTATCTCGTCCTTGAGCCGGTACTTTTTTTCATTGGTCTGGGACTTGAGCGCTGCGTACTGCCTGGCTTCCTCGTCCAAGTCAAACAACTTATCGACCTTGGAACCAAGGGATGTGCCACATTTGACCAGAAACTTGTCGTTGTGGCTTTTCTGCTTGAGTGCGTTGGAAAACTCCCTGATGAATACTATGAACTCCTGGATGTCAACCGGAATCCTTCCTTGCGACATGTTTGCGCCTCCTTTTATTGATATTGACCGGGCTGCCGGATGCCACAGCCCTGTCATTTTAAATCGACCGGCACGAGAGCCGTTGTATCAAGCACCACAATGATCTCTCCGTGCAAAGCAGCGCATTCGCGGCAAAGAGGGATGATGTAACTTATCCGGTCAGCATCACCCAGTTTCTGCACCAGAGCACCAACCTCAGGGTGCCTGCTGCAGGTCAGAACCGGACAGAACTGCGGGAGCTGCTGATGGCTGAAATGCTGCCACTGCTGCAACCATGTACAGTAACGGCAACTTCCAGAATTAATGGCATTGATGTTGACCAGCTTCATTTCTTCAGTTTTTCCTTGAACCAGCTCCTGATCTCGCGGGCAAATCGAAACATCGGAGCTGAATTTTCAGGTTCGACTTCGACTTTTCCGGTTTCCGGGTTTGTGTAAGCGCGGGGCCTGGCTGTTATCACCTCGAACACGCCGAAACCGCTGATCGTGACCTGATTGCCTTTTTTCAGCTCGCTTTCAATAATGAGAAAGGTCGCTTTCACAGCGTTTTGAGCGTGCTGAGGAGACATGCCGAGATGCTTTGCCAGTTGCAGAGTCAGTTCATGGGTTTCCAAAGGTACCTCCTGCTCGTTTGGGTTATTCGTCAGGTCCGGTACGCGGTCCGGATTTCTACCCGGCACCGATCTTATCTATATAACTAAATTATAGGAACAAATTTGGGGTTTGTCTGTAGTAATTTTACTACAAATTTGTAGTAAAATTACTACAAGCGGTTCAGATCAGGCTATCCCGCAATATATTACGAGGGTTCAGTTTTGAAGAAATAAATTATGAGAATCTTTTTGAACAGACCTATAGAAAGGATGAAATTATTGCGCATTCCACTGTATAATTCAAGAATGAACATGATCATTCGCCCGTATTATCAGCGTGTGCTCTTTGGCTTCCTGCCAATCGTGGTATTCTGGCTCAGGTTCCTCTTCGTGTTTATTGTCTCGATTCCGGTGTTGCTCATTTCGGATTCGTTGATCTGCGAGCAGTTATTCGGTTATTCGATGTTTTTCTCCTCGCGCAGCAGGCATGATCTCTTTCTCCGTCTTCAAGTCCCGGACCAGGCAGTCGGACCATTACTTTATCAGGATGCTGGAGCAGCGGATCGCTGAAGCGGTTAAATCCGGTGCCGTGCGGCTGTTAACCGAATTTTCGTAATCCGGCTTTGACCAATTTTCCCATTTGCAGAGCCGGTTCATGGGTTTCCACTGGTACCTCCTGCTCGTTTGGGTTATTCATCAGGTCCGGTACGCGGTCCGGATTGCGACACAGCCCCGAATTTTTCCTGAATAAACAATTAGTGGATCAAAAAAGGGGTCTTTCTGTAGTAAAATTACTACTAATTTGTAGTAATTTTACTACAAGCGAGTCAGATAAGCCTGATTTGCAGCCTGATACGAGAGTGACTG
>JAQTRI010000063.1:0-5748 GCA_028711905.1 Candidatus Wallbacteria bacterium
GACCCCTTCCACTTTTTCTATCTCTCGATCCCGTCCCGGGTCTGCCGTCAGCAGCCCGAAATGAACCGCCACATTGATCTCATCCAGAATCACCAGGTCGTGCCCGCCTGCAGCCAGGATTACCGCGGCGCGCTTCAGTCCTTTTTGCGCCTGTTCCTTGGCCTGCTCGTCCATCCCGCCCCGTTTGCAGATGAAGCGCTCGTCACCGTACTGCTCGATTGTCAGCCCAGGCAGCTTCTTAGCTGTCTCCAGTTCCCCGCACCTCTGGCCCTTCATGAACTGGCCGATGTACACCTTCCATCCGTGCCCCAGGAGAACCCCGGGGTCAGGCCTTGAAACTTGAAAAAAACAGATTTTGACCGAAAGGGTGGAAATGATTGTGGACAAACCTGATAGGATCATCTGTTAAAAGTCACTTGGATGCCTTGCAATGCAATACGGACACCCAATTTCAAGCCCCAATCCCATTGAGATTCCATGCAGTCTCATTTTGAGACTCGATGACGCGACAGGGCGGAGATAAATCGCTCAACAGCGTGATTTATAGTTTGGCACGGGTATTGTTATTACTTTGGTCATGGATAATAACACAGGCATTACAATCCCGGATTCTATGCTGGAGCAGAAAATCTACTTAATCCGTGGGAAAAAGGTCATGCTGGACTGCGATTTGGCCGTACTGTACGGTGTAAAGACCAAAGTGCTGAATCAGGCGGTTCAGAGAAACGGCGGAAGATTCCCTGCGGATTTCATGTTTCAACTGGATTTAAGCGAGTTTCGCGACTTGAGGTCACAATTTGTGACCTCAAGCTGGGGCGGCCCACGCTACCTTCCGGGCGGAGAAGGGCAAGATCTGAGGCAGTTTGGCGGGGACAGGCCGCGACCCCTTTTTCTTCCTTTTCCTTCACACTTTGATGGAGCAGGAGGAGATCAACAGTGCATTCGTGGCACATTTACTGTATACTGCATGTAATTCCAGGTCAGGGGAAAGCATGAGCGATCAGCTTCCACGCATCAATAAAAATGTTTTTGCAGTGACAGACCTTGCCGATGAGAGCGAAGAGATGAATTACTGGCTGTCGCAATCGATTCCCGCCCGCCTGAATGCTGTTGAATACAACCGGAGAATGGTTTATGGCCTGCATCGAACTTCATCCAGACTTCAAAGACTTCTTGAAACTGCTGAACTTGCATGAAGTCGAATACCTGATCGTCGGAGGGTATGCCGTCGGTATGTATGGATATCCGCGTGCCACCGGAGATCTGGACATCTGGATTGCAGTCAACGCTTCGAATGCCGGAAAAGCATTGAAAGTACTTCATGAATTCGGCATGTCGGACCCCGGCGCAACTGTTGATCTGTTCATGGAAAAGAACAAGAACCAGTCAAAGGTGGAATGCGCCTGGATCAGGGCTTGTTCCCATCACGAAGGGCTCTATGAGAGGATAAAATGAACAAAACATCAATGCTCAAACCGACAATACTTTCCATTTCCCTGCTGACGATCATGGCCTCTTCAGCCATATCACCGGCCCTGGCCAAGATCAGCGCCGCTTTTCCCGAGGTGGACCAGACCACGATCAAGCTCTGCCTGACACTGCCCTCGCTGTTCATGATCCCTTTCAGCCTGATGTCCGGATGGCTGGTATCCAGGATCAGCAAAAAAACAGTGCTCCTGACCGGCCTGGCTGTCTATCTCGCCGGAGGCATCGGCGGGGGAATTTCCGGCAGTATCTTCCAGCTTTTGATGTGGAGAGCGCTGCTGGGCGTCGGCGTAGGTCTGATCATGCCCCTTTCCGTTACTTTTATCACGGATTTTTTTGAGGGTGAGGCGCGCACTAAGATGATGGGCCTGTCCGGATCAGTCAATCAGCTGGGTGGCATGTTGTTTTCATTAGCTGCCGGATTGCTCGTTGCTATCAGCTGGCGCGCCACTTTTGGGGTTTACGGCCTGGCGTTCGTCACTGTGGCCTTCGTCCTGCTCTGGCTGCCGGAATCACCGCAGAAAGCATCCGGCGCGTCCAAAACCGGCAAGCTTCCGGGAGAAGCGTTGTTGTTAGCGGCACTTGGGACGCTGATGATGGTCATTTTTTTCGTGGTCCCCACGGACATCGCGCTGTTCATACAGAACGAACGGTCAGTCTTCAGTTCTGAAAAGCCTTTGTTCGAGAACAGAGAACAGCTGCTGAAATCCCTGGAGTCCGGGTCGATGTCAGAAATCATGAGACAGGCCTTTACCGGCCAGGGGATCAGGCTTTCGCCTGAGGCCAGGATTGCTGAAACCGTGCCGAAGACAGAATGGACTGTGACGGACGGGAACAGCAAATTCAGCGTCAAAAAGGAAAGCACGGTCAGTGGGAAGCCTCTGCTGACCATTTACGGACATGGGATCGGAACCGGGCAGATGGCCGGCCTCTCATTAGCGCTGCTGGCTCTGAGCGGCTCGCTGGCCGGCATGATTTTGAGCAGAGTGCTGAAGATATTCGGCTCTTCGGCAGTGGCGTTTGCACTCCTGCTGATGGCGATCGGCTACGGCATACTGGGAAGCGCTTCCGCGCCCTGGATGGTGTTTCTGGCCATGCCGTTCATAGGCATTGCCGGCGGGATCATGACCCCGCCCCTGATGCTGAGAAACGCAAAAATCGTACCCCCGGCCCTCCGCTCGCTGTCTGTCGCCATTCTCAGCAGCGCCATCCTCTTCGGCCAGTTCCTGTCGCCTCTGGCCATGAAAGCGGCCACTGCAGTCTGCAAGTTTTGCGCCGGATACGCCCATCCCGGGCAGAGCGCGGCTTATTTCGCGACAGCGGTGTTTCGGTTCAATTTCCTGGCGGTTCTGCTCCTGGTGATGTCCACGGCAGGATTTTTTTTAACACGCAAAAACCGGCACGACTGGCTGTAGGCAGCACTCTCAGATCACAGTGCGCACAATCCTGAATCCCAGGTGGCAGAATCCGATAGCCGGATTCCCCCTGTGCCTGTGCGTAGTCTCGCTCCAGACAGCGTCTGTGTCGTAGCTTCCCCCCCTCAGGCAGCGCATGGTCGCGACCTGTGACACATAGGGATTGATCTGCGCGCCTTCAGGGTATGCTTCATAGTACCAGTCAGTGGTGCGCTCCAGCACATTGCCGCTCATGTCATAAATCCCCAGCTCGTTGGGCAGCTTGCGGCCCACAGGGTGGGGCGTGAGGTTGTTGGAATTGGTCATGATCACCTCAGCGGTCCACTGGCCTGACAGTTCCGTGTCTCCGGAATTGATCCAGTACCAGGCCACTTCACCCAGATTGTTACTGCCGCTGTATGTGTACCCGGCGCTCAGGTTCCCTCCCCTGGCCGCATACTCCCATTCAGCTTCAGTCGGCATCCTGTATCCCACTACTTTCGTGATGTCCGTAGTAACGATTCCTGAGGCATCAAGCAGTTCACCAGTATTGACATCATAAGCAGGTGCCAGCCCGGCCCTGCTGCTCTTCCAGTTGCAGTAAGCGGCCACCTGGCTGAAACTGGCGTTCATGGCTGGAATCGGTCCCCGGCCAAGGCTCTTTTTATTCCAGTCCAGGTCACTGAACAGATCGAGCCCTGCATCGTTCGTATACTCATCGAATTCATCAAAGGTGGTTTCATATTTGCCGATGTAAAAATCATAAGTCAGGGTCACCTGGTGGTGGTTACCCATCATAAAGTTACCGGCAGTTACGAGCACCATGTCGGTCGCATCGTAAACATTGCGGGAAGCAGCGATTTCAACGCTGTCCATCGCATCAATCACAGAACCGGACCGGAACATGTCGATTGCATCAAGAGCAGTCGCTTCCGCTGCTGTAAGAGTGGCTTTGGACATGATCTCCAGAGTTCCGGCATTGGTTGAAAAATTGGCCAATGACATCTGATTCTGCCCGGTAGTGCAGGCTGCATTTGAAGCAGTAGCAGGCGCATCCAAATCTGAACCTGTAAGGCCAAGACGGGCGGCAACAACTGCTTTGGCTCTGTTGATGGCATAAACATCCACATCGGCAAGCACCGAACCGGCGCGACCGGCAACAGCATCAGCGATGCCCCCGGCAGTTGCCTGGATTTCGCCTGTCCCCAGCCCCTTCAGAGCTCCTAATGCCGCAAAGGTCGTGGCCGGAGTCATGGAAACGCTTCGTCCTGCGGAAACCGCCTCTGTAATGTTGAGCATGACCCGTTCTTCATCAGCAACTCCGTCATTGTCCGTATCTTCTCTGAATGTGAATAAAAACAGGTGCGGAAGGTCATTGTAGAGCGCATTCTCGAATATCTCCATATTCATGCTGCCTGAGCCGTCAGAGGCGAAAGTCACTCTGCGGGCAATGTTCTGCGTGACATTCCCGCTGTGGACAAAGCACCTGAAATTCACCCCACTTGCAGGGCCAAGAAACTTGTCGTTCGCAACCCCTGAAAGAATCATGGTTGAAACTCCAGGACTATTGTCCGAAAAAAAGCAGCCGGTTACTGCAAGCAATAAAATCATCGTGACACAAGAAAAAAACAGGTTCACTTTCATAGCGATCACTCCTTTTTAATAAATGCCTTTTCTTTATTGATAAGTCCGGTAATACCACAGCTTGAGAGTACATCCAGAACAGTTCCGACAGGCTCGATAATCGGGTCTACCGCAAGAAGAAACACTAAGGCTACCTCTGCAGGCAGACCAAGGGGAGTCAACACCAGGCTCAGCATCGAAATCTCTATGGCTCCGGGTGCTCCAGTGCCTGCCAGTCCGGCGACAATCACACCCATCAGCACAAAAATCCAGACATTGTTATCAAGCAGAGATACATTGTACAACTGGGCGATAAACACTGTACCCAGAGAGAAATTAAGGAAAGTCGATGGCCTTGAAATGGTCACTCCCAGCGGCATGACCAGTTTGGATGTCTGCCTGTCAATACCGAGACCGCTGTGCATGCCTTCAATGGCTAAGGGCATGGCAGCGTAGCTGTTGAAAGTGCCGAAAGCAACGACTAAGGATTCCTTGAGCGAAAGAAACACCTTCCCCAACCCGCAACCGGTAGAGCGACTGAGTGAAAACACTGAAATAAAAATAAACACCAGGCTGAGAATATGGAAAATCACGATAAATCTGGTCATAGCCACCAGGATCTGGGCTCCAGTGCTTGAAACCTGCCCTGCCAGCAGACAGAAAAGCGCGATCGGCAGCAAGTACATCGACCAGTTGATGATCTGCAGAAAAGCGTTGAAAATCGTGTCCAGAAACGAGATGATCATGGCGCTGGATTCATTCCTGATCAGACCAAGGGATAACCCCATGACAATGGAAAAGAAAAGGACACTCAGAAAGTCTCCGTTACTCAGAGCATTGAAAATATTGGAAGGAATCAGGCGCATCAGAATATCGGTCGGGTTTTCCAGGCGCTGTTCCCCGGCTCCTTCTGAAACTTCCGCCTCATGCAGTTTACAACCCAGCAGTTCCCTGGAATCACTGCCTATGCCTGAGCCGACCTTTCCCAGAATACCGGCCAGCAGACCGGACAAGCTGGATGCAAGAATCAGCATCAGCATCAGGAAAAAGATGGATTTGAGAAATCTTCCGGCCTGGCTGGAATGAAACAGCTTTCCAAGACTGGTCATGATTGCTGTCAGCATTATGGGAAGAGCACACATCTGAAGCAGTGTCAGATAAATGTCTCCCAGCATTTCAAAACGCCCCAGGCCTTCAGGGAAATACACACCAAAGGCCACACCCAGGATCATTCCGCCAAATACAG
>JAQTRI010000063.1:5758-12489 GCA_028711905.1 Candidatus Wallbacteria bacterium
AGCCCATGGGCTAAGCAACCAGCTGAAAAATTTCAACCGGAAAATCTTTTTCCCGTGCCTGTTCAGAAAAAAAACCAGTGCCGCCAGACAGAAAAGAAAAAAAACAGCCGCCAGGCGCATGTACTTTCGCTCGCTCCGGCTTGCGTAAGCACCAGGATTCTCCCTCAGCTCTGCAGGGTCGTTTTTCTGCTTTTCCCGCCTGGCCGCGAGCCGGCATTTTGCATCAGTGAAATAGCGGTCCAGTTGAAACTGCAGGTCACGATTGAGAGTGTGATTATAATCGAGAAGAAAAAGATCAAGCCATTCCCTGAACTTCCGGCTATCTTCAGGGACAATCATCGCAATCCGGTCTAACCGGTTGGGAAAAACCACTTTTTTGAACAGGATAGCCAGGGATGGTTCCTCGCGGATGGATTTTTCAATTTCCATTTCATCGTAAAAAATCGCTGTCAGCTTCCCCTTTTTCGCAGCGCTGACAGCAGAATCCCAGTCTCTGAATCCAACAGCTTCAGCTCTGGGAAAATCCTTTTTGACAAAATCCTCATAAGAAGAGTTGTGCAGAATCCCAATTTTAACCATTGGATTATTGAGCAGTTCGTCAACAGTCTGCCCTGGCTTCAGCTCTGTCATTTTCCTCTGATCTGCGAGAATTGACATCTGCAGGACAAAATAGGGCTGTGTGTAGGCAACACGCTTGGCCCGTTCCATGGTGATACTGAGGTTGGAGATGCCGATATCAGCCTGATGGGCAGTCACCTGTTCAACGACAGCATCAAAGGTCCCGGCTGTTCGGACGATTTCAAGCTCGACCCCCAGGGCTGACGCGATCCTGCCCGCAAGATCCACATCAATTCCTTTCAACTGGTTCCTGTCATCAAGATAAAAAAACGGCGGCGTATCGAGTCTGCAGACTGCGACTGTAATCTTTTTCCGCTCCAGTATCCGCTCCAGTCCAAAGTCCTGACTGAAGACAGGAATACTGAAAAAAAGCAGCAGAAAGATCCGAAATAAGTTTTGTGTTCTCATGTCCCGTTCCGTTCAGCGGTCAGGCTCGTGATGCTGCAATTGGTGATCACATTAAGCACAGTGCGGATCGGGTCTGTGATCGGATCCACAGCCAGCAGCAGAATCATGGCTACTGAAAGCGGCAGTCCGAGCGGAGCAAGGACTATGCTCAGGGCAGAGATCTCAATTGCGCTGGGTGCGCCGGCCGCGGAAAGTCCGGCCACAATGGCTCCAAAGAGGATGATCAGCCAGTTGCAGTTGTCCATAATGGAAACACCGAAAAGCTGAGCTATGAAAACAGTGCTCAGAGACAGGTTGAGAATCGTACCTGGCCTGCAGACAGTGATGCCCAAGGGCATCACTAAGTTAGTGGTTTTTTTCTCGTAATGGAATTTGCCGATCAGGCTGTTGATGGCGAACGGCATGGCCGCGTAGCTGCTGAAGGTGCCGAAAGCCACCAGCAGGGATTCCTTGAGATAAACAAAAGGCCGGTAAAACGGCATTTTTGCTGAGCGCGCAATAATCATGCCAATGATCAGGATAAAGCATGCGCTGATCAGATAATAAATCAGAATAAAACGCCCCATGGCTACCATGATGCCCAGCCCGGTGCGGGACACCTGCTCGGCCATCAGGCAGAAAAGGGCCGCCGGCAGAACATACATCGACCAGTCGATGATTTTCAGGAAGGCATGGAACACGGTTTCCAGGGCATTGAATATCGAGTCACTGGCTCTTTCATTTACAAAGGCAAGTGAAACCCCGAATAAAATCGAGAAAACCAGTACCCCCAGCACATCACCATTGCTCAAAGCAGCGAAAACATTCTCCGGCAGGAATCGTTTGACCAGAGCAGCTTCCGAGTCCCGGTCCGGTTTTCCGGACTGCTCAATCTCGCCTTTGTGCAGCCTGCCGCCAAGTATCGTACGATTTTCCTCGTTAAGCACGCCGGGCTTCCCGATCAAACCCCCGACCAGGCCGCTGAAACTGGCAAGGAACAGAAAGATGGAAATCAGAAAAAGCAGCCGTCGCAGATATTTTGCTGCTCCACTGGTTCTGAAAAGATGACCAAGGCTGGAGATGACAGCAGTAATCATGATCGGCAGGGCACACATTTTCAGCAGAGTCAGATAGAGTTCTCCGATAAAAGCCATTCTGGTAGTGCTTTCTTTGAAAAAAAAGCCGAACAACGCTCCCAGAAACATGCTGCCCAGAACCAGCCAGGGGCTAAGCAGCCATCTCATACTTCGCACATAACCCGGAGACCATTGCCTGTAATACAAGGCTGCGCAGATCAGGATAATCAGGAGTGAAATAGAATACAGGTATCCCCTGTTCGGGTTTTTCGTTTTCCCAATTTCAGCGACCAGCGGCTTTCCTCTGTTCAGGCCGACTTTTTCCATTACCTGGAAATACAGGTCAAAATGATGGCGCAGTTCAGGGTTAACCCTGTTCATTTCCAGGTAATGCCTGACCCATTCAAAAAGCAACGGATTTTCCAGGGAAACAGCTATCGCTATCATGTCCAGCTTGTCGGCGAGAACTAACGAGCGGAATTTGAGCGAGAGAGAAGGGTTTTCGCGAATAGTACGCTCAATGACATTTTCATCGTAAAAGGCAGCATCGATCTCGCCATTAATGGCTCCGGCAATAGCATCGTCCCATTCCCTGTAGCAGACGATTCTGGCGTCAGGAAACTCCTCGCGGGAAAATTCTTCATAAGATGAGTTTCCAAGAATGCCGATCCTCACATGAGGACGGTTTATGATGTCACGCAATTCCTGACCTGGTTTCAGCTCCGTCAGTTTCAAATGATTGATCAGTACAGCCATGTGAAGAATAAAATAAGGTTGAGTGAAATAAACTCTTTTTGCTCTCTCCAGGGTGATAGACAGCTCAGAAAGACCCAGGTCAGCATTACCGCTGATCACCTGTTCCACGACCTGGTCAAAAGATGCGGCTTCACGATTAATTTCCAGTGCCACCCCCAGTTTTTCCGCTATGCCCTCAGCCAGGTCGATGTCGATACCCCGAAGTTTGCCCGAAGGATCAACATAGAAAAAGGGGGGAATATCATTTTTATAAAGTGCGATCACGATCCTGCCGCGATCCATGATTCTTTTAATCTGCAGGTTAACCGGATCAGCAGCCGACAGGGTAATGCTTAAAAACAAAAGGACAGCGAGCAGGATTTTTCCGCACATGGGCTTATTCTAATAGAATCAATTCGATACTTCAATGAGAATGCCGCTGAACCGGCACAGCGCCCGACAGGTTCAGCAGCCATCAAAGACCATTTCCCTTGTCAGCCGTTCCCTGATCTCAGGATGGTCCGGGTGGCAGAACACATGGAACACTTTAGCGTAATTCTCGAAATTGTCCACTAAGTGCTTTTTCAGCTGAGTGACCTCATAATCATCGAAAGAATAGGGGTTTGGCTTGCGCACGCACATGGCGTCAGGAAGAAAAACGCCAAGGTCGATCTGCAGGCTCTTTCCGAACTTGGGAATATCGATGAGAATTTCGAAGCCTTTGAGTTTTTTTCCGGTTGCCGAGCTGACTCTGCGACAGATTTCAAGCTCTTTTTCACGCTTCCGTGCAGGATCATGATACAGCTCATACAAATACTGCCATTCGACACGCGACAGTTCCCATGCATGGAAAACCATGCCTCTCTTATAGAGGGCTCGTCGTTCCACCATGTCCAGAAGGTGCAGAAGATCCCTGAGTTTCAGGTCTTTCAACCTGTCACGGACAAGGGACATCAGCTCATATTCGCTGATCAGGTAGAAGTCAGTCTCGTCCATGCCATTATCCGGATGCTCCAGCAGGTCGGAAATAACGCGTTTGAACATGGCGACAGCAGAGCGTACGCCGTGATGCCAGTAAACATTACGATACATCAGGTAATTCGTGAAGATAAGAGCCTCGATTGAGGATATTCCCTTGTGATTGATGGCAGGCCTGCGGTTTTCTTGATCATAGACAATGGAATTGACCAGTCTGTCCTTATTGACGCTTTCGCCAAAAGGCACGCCGCAATAACGGGAGTCTCGCAGCAGATAATCGATCTTGTCCGGATCAAGAGTGCCGCTGAGGATACTTGAGAGCCTTTTATCCCGTTGTGAGGGCTTGCCGTTACTGTCATCGATAATACGGGCCACTCTAACCGGATCTACACCCCAGACCTCCCTGAGAACCCGGTAAACACCGCCACTGCGGTTCATGATCACAGCCCTTCCCCGTTCCTCATGGTTGCGGAAAAAGGTGTGAACCTCTTCTAAAATGTGAGAAAATGGATAATGCCCGATGTCGTGAAGCAGTGATGAGGCAAGAAAAGTGGCTGTATCACAATCATCAATCACCATCGGTGGATCAGAGGACATCAGTTGCTTGAGAAAAATTTTGGATAGATGGAAAACACCAAGCGAATGCTCGAACCTGGAATGGCGCGCACCAGGGTAAACCAGTGAGACATGCCCGAGTTGGGAGATATGGCGCATTTTCTGGAATTCAGGAGTATCGATCAACTTTTCCACTTCCGGAGTAACATAGATGTAGTTCCAGATCGGATCGCGGATCACCTTGCCGTGTTCACTGAGCCAGTATTCGCTTTTCTTCAAGGTTTCCTCATGGATTCTCAATTCTGATCCGTATTATATTTAATCACGGGCGATACTTCCCGTCAAAAGAGCAGGGGCATGTCACGACATGCCCCTACACGGAAATCAGAATTGCGGAAACGGATCAGCAGCCGGAAGGACGGTCAGTTTCGCTTTCGGATACTGTTCCAAGGAGAATCCGGACCATTTCTTTTTCTTTCAGCTGCATGCGGAATCTGGTGTCATTCCTCATGATGCCGCGATTTGTGAAAATTGCCTGGATCTGGTCCTTGTGAGCTCCGCCAAAGCGCTCTTCGTCCACCTTGAGAATGGCTGCCAGGCCATCGGCGAATTTGGAGGAATTGCTGATCTTGTACCTGCAATAATGTGCCAGCTCGTCAGCAATCTGTTTGCCGAACGCAGCTCTCATTTCCCACAACGGGGCTGAGAACATCAGGGAGTCATGATGGCACTCGTTCTTGACATCCTCAGGATAGTGGGTGTCATTAATGCAGGATCTCAGAAACTCCATACCGGCTTTGTTGACTGCCCATTCACCGATGTGCGGATCATCGGTGATGGTATTGCCGAAGTAATCGGAAAAAGCCTCGTTCATGCCTCCGGCTTCACCGTATGTGCCGAGTCCGGCGATATTTGAGGTCACTGCGTGAGTGTACTCGTGATAAATTATGGACGCTTCCCTGGCAAGGTCATTGAACTTGCTGCCATCGCCAAAAGCGAAATACCCGCCCCATGGAGAAAAGAAGGCATTGTCGTAATTATCACCGTAATGAACATAGGCAGTGACCTGCTTGTCCATGCCGGTATACCCGAAAGTGCTTTTGAAGTAGGCATGGATCGCGTCAAGATGATAATACATGTGCGCTTCATCGAAATGCGTATTTTCCACAGGGTACACAAACTGATTCTCCGGGGAATGCGCCCCATCGTCATCGCTGTTCTTGACCAGAGCATATGTGCCTTTCAGATAGCCGGATTCCTTGATGTTGGAGATGTCTTCAGTAGTGATATCACATTTCAGAGGATTAGTGACATACACTGAAGCATTACCATCGACAAAAGCCAGCATATTGTCGCAGTATTCGATCTTGCCATTCTGGGCATTGACGACAACTGCGAAATCACCCAGCGGCTGGGCGCAAGGGATCTGGCACAAATAGGCGTTCGTCAGGCCATTGTTAGTGTCGAACAGCACTTTTTCCACTGAAGACTGCATACGCAATCCTTCGGCCTTCAGATAATCCATGGCGTGTTTTTCAGCAGTGGCGGCGTCAAGGACAGCCTGATTTCTGATGCTGGTCGCAAACACGAATCTGCCTGACATCATAAAACCGGACTGATCACCTGAGATCACCAGTGTTCCCGGGAACACCTTTAAACCATTGAAGTAATACTGATGGACTGAGTGGTGCTCATTTTTGCGCACTTCTCGAAGCTCGACCCCTTCAGGAAGAGAAGCACTGAATGTCTCGACTAAGCCGGATCTGCGGCCTGTAACAAATCGACCGGTGATTGATGTGGGGACAGCGGTTTCCTCATCCCAAACCACTTCAAAGTCCGGATCGAACTGCGAAGCGAAAGAAACAGTCCGCTCGAAGGTGTTGCGGGAAAGAGGGTCTTTTTCCTGGTGATTGACCAGAAGCCCGGACAGACCGTCATCCTGAAATGCTTGAACAGATGCTGCAACAAGGAAAACACACAGAAGAAAGATAGACTTGACCTTCATACTCTTTACCGTCTCCTTACTTATTACTCTTATACTTTGCACAATACTGCCGCCAGAACGCCTGGCAGCTCATTACTTCAAACTAAGCCTTCGGCTCAAAAAACTATTTTGCTTATGCACCCCCCCATTATCGAAGTCTTACTGCATACTGTTCACGGAATGGCACAGCCAAACCGGTACTTTTATATGATAACCCCGACCGGTGACCTATTCCAGTTACAATTTGTTACAAAGTGTTACAGTCTCTTACGCGCTACTGCGCGTTAGAGACTGGTTATCCCCGAAGACCAAAGGTCTGAGGGGGTTACCGCCTAATCAATGATCTTCGGGTGCGATTCAGCGATCCGGATCAGACGGGGTCAGGTTGTAGCGTTGGT
>JAQTRI010000456.1 GCA_028711905.1 Candidatus Wallbacteria bacterium
GCTGCTGCAATCAAATCTTCGGCGCGATCCTCGGCCTTTTCCATGATCACTTTGGTCAAAAGGGCAATCTTTTCCGTCATTTCCATGTGCGCACTCCGCTATGCTATGCTCAATCCCAGATGCGACATGATTTCCTGCGCCACACTGGTGCGACCTTCTGAATCCGAATCAGGAAAAACAAATACAATGGTTTTTCCGCTCAAATTGACTTCAGAAACTCTGTCCGACAGTTCCCTGCCCAGGGACTGGGAAACAATCAGAATTTCGTTCTCCCCACGGGTCAGTTCTTCTTCAAATCTGACTGCCGCTTCCCGTAGATCTGTAACGACCGTCCCATCAAATCCGGCGAGGCCGAACAAGGAAACCAGATCCGCATCTCCGATCACTTTCACCTGCATCAGAACTTTCCCAGAATCATTAATCCTACGATCAGCCCGTAAATAGCGATTCCTTCAGCCAGACCGATGATAATCAGCAGTTTACCCATCAGTTCCGGTTTCTCAGCCAAGGCACCGATGGCCGCTGAACCTGTGAGACCGACGGCAATGCCGGCTGCCAGAGTTCCCAGTCCCACGACAACAGCGGCAGCCATAAAGCCCATGCCGACAGCCTTGCTGTCCGTGATCTTCCCTGCCTCGGTTTCAGCCGGCGCAGCTGATGCAAAAAACAGTGCCGCAAACACGAGAACCAATGTCACGCCTTTCATTCAGCCTCCTCTTTAAGGGTAAACGGGGAAAAGCGTACCCCGCCTCCCTGGTAGAACTTGGAAAAAAATTCATAGTATTCGAGTCTGAGAGCCTGAATCGCAACGATCACGCCCTCCAGAATAATGATGCCGAGGTTCCCGGCCACGACGACAGCCAGATAGCCGAAAGTGTTCTGCAAAGCCTTAGCCACATAAAACACAACTCCCATAAGAGCAGCATGACTCATGGCAAAGGCCGCCAGCCTGATAAAGGACACTGTGTTACTGACAAAACCGACCAGAAGTTCAAAGAACTCCAGCATATTCTCGAACAGGCTGACCGGATGCAGGGTATGCCACTGTACCCTGCGCTCCAGAGCTATGGAACGGATGAACTCCTTGAAAACGAAAAAAACAAAAATGAAGATCACTAAGGACATGCCGGAATGCAGCAGCAATCCACTGCCCAAAGTTGAACCGAAATATATGGACAGCAGAGACAGGTAAAACATCAATCCGGCAATGCCGTACTTGTCAAAAATCAATCCCCCCCGTTCGCGCTTCCTGACAAGATTGATCAGTGAAAACAACAAACCCAGCAGAAGGTAAAACACTCCGAAGCCCAGCGCAATCGTGAAAAAAAAGTTCATGTCAGACGCCGGTGCAAATAATACAGGGTGAATCAGGTCCTCGTATCCGAAAACACTGCCATACAGAAAACCGAAAAGCACCGATGCCAGGCCGCACAGAACCGCGATTTTTCCGACAGCTGAAGGGAGGCCGATTTTCGCTGAAAACCGCGCCATGGCCCATCCTGTAAAGGCCAGAACAGCACCCTGCCCGACATCGCCGAACATCATGCCGAACATCAGGGGATATGTTATGGCCAGAACCGGGGTGGGGTCCACCTCGTTGTATCTGGGATGTCCATAGAGGTCGGAAATCAGTTCAAAGGGTTTAACGACAGAAGGATTTGACAGTTCTACAGGGGCTTCCTCTCTGTCAGGGAGCGCTTCGGTCCTAATCTCGAATGGCCAGGGGAAACTTTTTTCGATCGCCTGTTTCAAGCTGTGAAGCTGGGCCGAAGGAATATATCCGAATATAATTACACTCTCCCTAGTGTATCCGAATTCCTTTTTGGCCGCAAGAAACACCCTTTTGGTCAGTAAAGCCTCACCTGTCTGGATGATTTCTTCTCTGCGGCAGGCATAGATCTCCGAAAGCCTGTTTTTCAGCTCTTTGATACGGTTCCGGTTTTCATCCAGAAGAGCCTTAACCTTGCCGATCATTTCACTTGGGGTACCCGCAAATTCAGGAGGGAACTGAGATTCACTGAAAAAAGCCCTCTTAAGATTCCATTGAATGCGTTCGGCATTGCCAATGTGGCTGATAACAGCCACAGAAATCGTATCCTGCAAACGGGCCAACGGCAGCAAAATAATGTCCGGCTCATTGAGCCGCGAATCCAGACTGCGCAATTCTCTTTCCGGCACCTGCCCGATTTTAGCGTGGATATGCGACAGGCTGTTCCATTTCTTGATATCGATGTTGAGGCCGGACAATTTTTCCAGCCCGCTGATGTTACCCTGCAACTGGTTGTTCTGTCTTTCCAGTTCAAGGATTTCCCTGACAAGTTTTCCGATCTTCAACTCCAGTTCATCCAGGGTCTGGGCTTTAAACACAGCTCCCCCGGCCGGGCAGGACCGCTCACCGGAATTCCGGGCATTAATCAGGCGCAACTGCTCCATGATGATCGAAAGGCGTTTTTCATAAGCCGCATTTTCTTCCTCTTCCCTGACAATCTGGGTCAGCATCGGATTCGGCACACCCTCGGATCGGGCGGGAAGCAGGTGTACAGACGCTTGACGACCGAGAATTTCCAGGAGTTCGTCCTCTCTCTCCCGCAGAGTGATGATGGAGATCTTTACCAGGGGCAATGCTTTAAACAAGCAGTTCCTCCTCGGCAAGTGCGTTCCAGTTTCTGCCCCGGGCTTCCAGCAGACGACCGAAGTAATGCTGCTCCAGTTCCGACATCCAGAAATAAGCGAAAATCAAGCCCGCATTGAAACTTCCGGATGAAAAATAGCGTCTGACCCGGGTTTCTTTTTCGATCCAGATGCGCTTTTCCATACCAGAAACCGACACCTGCCCACCGAGGAATTCGTACCGGGTTCCGGACAGCATGCCAATGGCCTGCGCCAGGTCACCGGCACCAGCCATTTCGCTCAGTGTGTTCTGCGAAAGAAAAACCGTCGGCAGAATCCACCCTTTGCACTCATCAGGTTTCAAGCTGTAGCAAAAACGCAGGCGCAGCAGATCAAGGATTGCTGAAGTATCAATGAAATAACCGATAAATTCACCGGCCGGACCCCGCAGGCGACCGCCAGACGATAAAAGAGCTCCACGCAG
>JAQTRI010000064.1 GCA_028711905.1 Candidatus Wallbacteria bacterium
GCAGCCCTTGAATCATGTACGGATAACCGAAAAACCATTCATCAGCTGCCAGGCCAAAGGCAAGCGTGGCCGTATCCATTACGAATTCCTTTATCGCTGCGGAAAATGCCGGTACATCCGGTGCATAAAGGCAACACCCTGCAGCGTCATTATCCACGGCGCGCCGCACCTCAGATGCGAACATTCCCGGTGTGAGCAGTATCTCCTTGTGCGAACCGGACTTATCAGTCCTG
This sequence comes from Candidatus Wallbacteria bacterium, assembly GCA_028711905.1. Classification (GTDB taxonomy): domain Bacteria; phylum Muiribacteriota; class JAQTZZ01; order JAQTZZ01; family JAQTZZ01; genus JAQTRI01. The sequence continues at coordinate 234 of JAQTRI010000064.1, forward strand.
CGGCATATCCGGTATGACGATTCATCACAGAATGATTCGCGGAAACCGATACTGTATGTCGCAATGTCAACCCCGGCGTCCTGTGCAGCTGCGCACAGCACAGACGAGTCTATCCCTCCGGAATACATCAGGTGCATTGCGCCATGCCCAAAACAGGCAGCCACTGTATCCGACAGCAGTCTGCGCAAGTCTGACGGTGCAGCACAATCGGATTTTTTCCCACCGCCTGAACCAAGTATAAGCCGGTCTTTCACTGTATTCAGGCTGACCTTGCTCCTGAAGGGGAGACCTCCGGGGAGGTACTCGTATCTGAGATAAAATGCTGCTGCTTCCAACATGGGGTCAGGCCTGCACATTGCACAAACTCGATTTCAGCATTTGATTCTGCAGTATTGTTTCAATTGATGGACACGCGAATCATTGTCCGGCAGAGGTTCCAGTACATCCAGTGCCTGCCGGTAATGTCCTGCTGCCTGCAGGGTATCCGCCAACTCTACGGCACAGAGAGTGCTGTGGCTTCCCCTCGAATGTTCAAGCGCGCTGCGCACAAAATGCAAAGCCTTGGTTCTCCGGCCTTGTTCACGATACAGAATCCCGAGGCGCAGCAATATTGCAGCATTTCCAGGCTCATCGCGCAGAGTGTCGCGCAGCAGCATCTCGCAGAACCGGTACAGAGCGGCCTGGCCTGAGGCTCCGGCCAGTATACAGTCTCTTTCCGGCAGATAAAATTCCGAAAGAAGCCTGCTCATTTCATCACAATCAACCCAACCGGCAGTCCGCACACATGATTTTCAGGGTCACCATTTTTCCGCATAAAGTATTTATACCTGAAATTATCGCCAACTGCCATATGGATCACTCCCGCTTTCCTGTTTGACACTCCTGCCCTATGCATATAAAATTCTCCCATGGCGCGACAACCAGTGATTCTTATTGTTGATGATGAAACGATCATGCTCAATGCCCTGGCCGACACCTTGAAGACTAAGGGATATTCCATCCTCACCGCCGGGTCTGGAAACAATGCTCTCAAACTCCTGGCGGAAAACGAGATTGACCTGGTGATTTCGGACCTGCGCATGAATGGCATGAGCGGGCTGGATCTGCTTGCACGCACTCGTGAACTGAGCCTCCCTCCCGTTTTCATCGTCATGACAGCCTACGGTACTGTGGCCGGCGCTGTCGATGCCATTCGCCAGGGAGCCTTTGATTTTATCGAAAAACCCTTTACCTTTGATAAAATCGAAATCACCGTGGAGCGGGCTCTTCAAACCCGTTCGTTGATCCGGGAAAACACTGATCTCAAGAAACAACTGGCCATGGGTCGCTCTGACCGCCCCTTTATCGGGAACTCCCGCAAAATGAAGGAAATCATCGACTTAGTCGAACGGGTAGCTGAACTTAACATAACGGTTCTTATCACCGGAGAGTCCGGATCAGGCAAAGAAGTAGTGGCTGACGCCATTCACAACTTGAGCAGCAGATCCGCCAAGCCATTCATCAAGGTCAACTGCGCAGCTCTGCCGGAAACACTGCTCGAATCAGAGCTTTTCGGCCACACCAAGGGTGCTTTTACCGGAGCTGTCGGCAACAAAAAAGGCCGATTCGAGCTGGCTGATGGAGGCTCTATTTTTCTGGACGAAATCGGGGAAGTCACACCTGCAATCCAGGTTAAACTGCTGCGCGTATTGCAGGAAAAAATCATTGAACCTCTGGGGAGCGAAAAATCCATTTCAGTCGATGTCAGGCTCATCACTGCCACCAACCGCGATCTGCAGTCAGCCATTGTTAATGGCACTTTTCGCGAAGACCTGTATTATCGTCTCAATGTGATCAATATTCGAGTCCCTGCCCTGCGTGAAAGGCGTGAAGACATCCCGCCCCTGGTCAATCTTTTCCTGGAAAAATACAGTCATGAAATGAAAAAAGAAGTCAACAGAATCTCACCAGATGCCATGAAGATTCTCATTGACCATAACTGGCCGGGAAATATCCGCGAACTGGAAAACGCCATCCAGCGCGCCATTGTACTCTGTTCTTCGGGTGTCATCACACCTGATGACCTGATTCCATCCCAGGTGTGCACCGACCCTTTGCTGAAACGCTCCGGAGACAGCCTCGAAGCTGTCGAGCACCAGCACATAAGCACAATTCTACACAGTACGGGATGGAACATCTCTCGTAGCGCCGAAATTCTCGGCATCGACAGAAAAACCCTGTACAATAAGATTCAGAAATACGGACTGGCGCAAAATGGCAAAAGTCATTGATTTCACCAAATACACTTCGGCTGCAGGTTCAAACTCAGGCCCTAAGCATCGTGTCGACATCAAGGAGCAGCTGCAGAACGCCAGAGCCTATATGCAGTCCGGTAACACCAAGGACGCTCTTGCGGCTTTCGCAATTGTCCTGGAATCCGATCCCGACAATTTTGACGCCCTCTTCTATACGGGAAACATCTATTTCAACAATAATCAGATGGCCCGCGCCATCCCTTTGTATGACCGGATTATTACCTGTTATCCGTCATACAGCTATCTTCCTTACCTTAATTACCTCCGCGCTTTGCTCAAGTGCCGCAAATTCGACAAAATGCTGGAAGTGGCTGGAACATCTCTGAAATACTTTCCCTTCCAGGCTGAACCATTGAAACTGATCGGTATTTCCCGTTTCCAGCTCGGTGATCTGAACGAATCCTTGAAATATCTGAAAAAGTATCTGGAACGCGACAATTTCGATAAGGAAAGCCTTTATTTCGTCGCTCAGATCTATCAGCAGCTTGAGATTTATGATGCAGCCATCATGTACTACCGCAGGCTTTTAAAAATGATTCCAGACGATAACGAGCTACTGAAAATCATCGGAATTCTATATTTGCGCAGGAACGACCATGCTAATGCCACCAGATTTCTGGAGAGGAATTTTCTCTCGACCCACGATTTCAATGTCGGCAAAGAACTGTCCTGGCTTTACACTGTTTCAGGCCGCCTGGAAGAAGCCGAACAGACTCTTCTGAAGCTTTTGAAAACATCTCCGCATGATCTCGACCTTCTGGTGTCAGTTGGAGAAGTTTACCTGGGATTAAACAGATTGGCTGAGGCCAGGAAATTCCTGAAAAACGCCTTTGTCCTTAATTCGGAACATCCTGTTGTAAATCTCAAACTCGCAGCCTGTTGCGCCAGGCTTGGAGACACCGGTCAGGCTGTTTATCTATATAAAAAGGTCATCGCAGTACAGCCTGAATTTTTTGACCCTTATTTCGATCTTTACAATCTCCTTGAAGACTCCGGAGACATCAAGGAACTGCATAAGCTGAAGCTGACTATCCTGAGCCGGAAATGGGAGCTTCCTGAGTATTATCTCCTGCTGGCACGAATTTGCCTTGCTGACGGAAAAAATGACGAAACCATCCGGTTTCTGAAAAAGGCACTGAAGTTCGAGGGCGATTTTCGTCAGAGAGAACTGGCGGAGGACCTTTCCGCCAGATTGTGCAAACCTGCCAGACGGTCAAGAAAAAAAAAGCCGGAACAGCAGAAATGAAAGTAACGGATATCAAGCGGACCACTCCCGGACCGGTCTGAGCGATGAAACAAGCCGTCTTCCGTTTGCGCGTTGATCAAGTCATGCTTCCAGGCATCTCGCTGCTTGCTTACCGCGATGTCCATCTGATTGGCGACACCCCCCCGCTTTCCTGGCACTCCAGCCACTGTCCCATGTCACTGATCAATGATCTCTGGACTGCGAAAGTGCCGTTCTCAGATGAGTTCGGATGGCTCACTTACAAGTATCTCATCAGGCTGGTATCAAAAGAAGGCCGCGAGTTTCATCTGATCGAAAACTCCTGCAGGATATTAGAGCTTGATTCCGAAACTCATTTTGCTGATGACATCTTTTCCTCATCCGCCTTTGTTTCCGACCAGACCTCACTCCATGAAAAGCCGGCCTGCAGCAATCTGTATACAGCTCCGATAGTGGCATCCGACGGAACCGTAACCTTCTGCTGCCGCGATTCGAACCTGGAATCAGGAACGGGAAATCTGTCTGCCCAGCCTCTTTCCGACATATGGGAAGGCAATCGCATGAACTATCTGCGACTGCAACAGCTGCGGGGAGATTTCCGCAATCCGCCCTGCTGCTCCTGCACTGCATCTGTTCCGGTTGAACAGCAGATGCTGGAATCGTTTTTGTCTCATCATGGCGTGCACGATTGTTTTCAGGAGTATTTGCACAGGACTTCAGGCAGATTTTACCTGCCTCTGTATGTGCAACTGGAACTGTCCGGTCAATGCCGGCTTTCCTGCAAATGGTGCTCTCAGGGACTGCATAATCATGAAAATCGGGGATTCATGCCTCTGGAGCTTTTTAAAACGATCCTGGAACGCGATCTTCGCGGCCTCCCCTTTCCTGTCAAGCGGCTTTCGCTGTTCTGGTTTGGCGAACCTCTGCTGCACCCGGATTTTCCGCTAATGCTGGCCCTGACAGGGAAAGCGGCCCGCGAAAAGCCCTTCTACGAAGTGCTGGAAGTACACACCAGCGGACAGGATTTCACTGCAGATATTCAAGACGCAGTAATGCGAGATCCTCCGCCGGGCCTGCGCTTAGTCTTTTCCATCGATGCCAGCCGGCCCGAGACATACCGCAGTCTCAAGGGAGGCGAAATCGACACTGTGCTGTCCAATGTGCGCTATCTGCTGAAAAATCACGCTTGCGCGGACATCCAGACTGTGTTCCAGTTCATCGTGCATCCGGAAAACTGCAGCGAAGCCAATGAATTCTACAGCCGGATTTCAGATATGCTCAAAGAAAACAGGCGCGATTATCAGGTCACAGCCTGGGAGGATTTCGTCAAGCCCTTTGTCATCCGCTTCAGATTCTGCGACCCGTTGAAACCTGAAGATCATGCTGTATATCAAGGTCTTTTTCAGAGCACATGTGACTGGGTGGCCGGATTGCCTGAGCACAGGGTCATGTACTGCCCGGAGTATATTCCGCCTGAATCCATACCGGCTAAGCCCGGGTTCAGGCCGTTCTGCCCTTTGATGCTGTCCAATCCCTCCATCCGCTCGGACGGCACTCTGACTTTCTGCTGCCATGACACAGAAGGTCTGAACGCTGTCGGCTCTTTAGCTTGCGAGAGTTTTCACGAATTGTGGTTTGAAAAGGCCTGGAAAGGCCGCGAAGACATGCTCAGAGGCGATCTTTCAAGCCTTCCGGCCTGCAGAGACTGCGCGTTTTATTCTTCGCCCAACCGCCTGCCTTTGAACGAATACTGGCTGTTCCGGTTTCTGGAGCGTTCGGGTCGGAAGAATCTGATCGTTGAATACCTGAACCGAAAAAGGGGCGGATGATCCGCCCCCGTGATAATGCCAAGCAGCACAAGCAAAAATTTTATTCAGCGTTTTTCAGCTCTTCGATCAAATATCCCAGTTCTGCGTTGAAATTGCCGCGGATCTCTTTGTCGGCAAGATAGATGTTCGTGTCAGCATGGAAGAAGTTCTGATCCATGTAATCCGGCTTGGCGATTTTGGCATACTTCAGGCATTCATTGAAATAGCCTGTTGCCTTATGCATGGACTTTCCAACTCCTGTGAAGTCGATATCCTTGTATGTGAATATCAGCTGCATGATCAGGGAGTCGAGCCTGTTGAACAAGGCAGTGGCTGCTGAGAGATTGCGCTTGAGGGATTCGAATTCCTCGGCGGCCTTTTCCGGATTGGCCTGCGATGCGCCAATGGACCCGGAATAGATCTTGATCAGGCTGAACTGATGGTAGCAGCGGCTGATCGCTTCCTGAAGTTTCATGGTTTCAGTGGCCAGCAGTTCGCAAGCTGTCGCATCACGCTCATCTGAAGCGCTGTACATCGGAATTCCCCACTTGTTCCACATGTAATAGCAGGAGTAACACAGATACACATTGCCTGACTTGTTGATTTCAGGGCTGTGGCACTTGGGGCAGGAGAAATAATCCGGCTCGATCACCGGCCTGGCTGACTTAGAAACTGCGGCCGGTACTGAAACGATCGGCGGGTCCCAGTCTTTCCAGAAATGACCGCACTTGAGGCAGGAGTGCATGCCGCCGACCTTGATCGTGTCCTGACAGCCGCACTGCGGACACCAGTCCGGATCAGGGTCAGTAACCGGTCTCTGCTCCACTGCACCCTTCATCGGAGGCCACTGGCTCCACACTTTAAGGCATGTGTTGCAAGTCCAGAGATGAAGTCCCATGGAACTGACATCACCGCTGTAGCAGAAGGGACAGAAACCAAGACCCTGGTCATCTCCAGGCAGGATGCCGGCCTGGTTGTGGGCGCTTACCAGCCCGGCACAAAGAAAGAAAACCGCGAATAGAAAGATAGGGAAACGCAACGCTCTCATCTGTAGTCCTCCTTATATATCCTTTTGGGTGGGAGTTGCTGAATTTATTATATTCGCCAATCAAAATCAGTCAAGGCATTTTCTCGCAGTATGTTTCCGCTGTGTCTCACCGCTGAATCCAGTTTGTTTACGACCGGATTACCGGAATGGACAGCAGCAGGATTAAGAGTTACTATTTATTGGGGATTATTTTTTGGGGGGATCATGAAGATCATAGACATGGATGTGCAGCATCTGGATTATGTCGCCCGTTGCGGCTATAGCCGGGAGGCCTGGAACCGTCCTGAAGAAATAGCTGAAATCAAGAAAACCTGGCTCAGGAAAAGAGCCGGTCAGGGTATGATCATTAAAGTCGCCATCGACAGTAAAGGTCAACCTGTTGGCTTTGCCAGAGGATTGCCCATTCACCTTGGCGCATGGGGCATTAAGGGCCGCGACCTTCTGACCATCACCTGCTTAGTTGTGGAAACAGAAAAAATCAACGGGAAAAAGAACGGCAGCGGCATCGGTCGCCAGCTGGTCCTCTCACTTGATAAGTCAGCCAGAAAAGAATACATGGGCTTGGCTGTAAGAGCTTTTGACATGGAATTTCCTTACATGCCCTATAGTTTCTTCAGCAAAATCGGCTTTCACGAGATTGCCAGAAGAAACAATGAAGTCCTCATGCTCAAGGAGTTCGTTCCTGTATCCAATCCGGAATTTCTGGATGTCCGCTTCAAATTCGAACCTGTCAAAGGAAAAGTCGTTGTTGATCTTTTCTGGAACCCCCTGTGCATGACCTCGATTACTGAGTTGTTCACTGTCCGCTCTGTGTGCGAAGAACTTGGCGACCGGGTAATTCTTCACGAGTACTGCACTGGGGAGAGCGAGATTTTCGAAAAGTATGGAACTGAAAGGGCTCTGTTCATCAATGGAACCCCGAAATGCTGGGGGTTTGATGCACCTGCTGATGAATTAAAAGCAGAAATTCTTCTTGCCTTGAACACAGCCGGCTGACCCATCCTGATCAAAGATCCGTAATATTTTCCGATTTTTCTTGCACTATGCTCCAGCACCATTGTACTATCGTGGCATCTCACAACTGCTAAAATGAAAGGCCCAATCTTCCATGGACTTGGCACGAGTACGCAATATCGGCATTGCCGCACATATTGATGCCGGCAAAACAACAGTCACTGAACGCATCCTGTTCTATACCGGCACAACCCGCAAAATGGGAGAAGTCCACGACGGCACAGCCACGATGGATTTCATGAAACAGGAGCAGGACCGCGGAATCACCATTGCTTCAGCTGTCATCACCTGCAAATGGAAAGACCATGTGATCAATGTCATCGACACCCCCGGTCATGTGGACTTCACTATCGAGGTCGAACGCTCGATGCGCGTTTTAGACGGTTTGGTGTCAGTGTTCTGCGCAGTTGGTGGAGTCGAACCTCAAAGCGAAGCGGTCTGGGCACAGGCCGAACATTATCGTGTCCCGCGCATTGCTTTTATCAACAAAATGGACCGGCCCGGTGCTGATTTCTACGACTGTCTCTATCAGATGGAAGAACTCTTAGACGCCAATCCTGTCGCATTTCAAATCCCAATCGGCGAAGAAAGTGACTTCACCGGCATCATTGATCTTTTAACGATGAAAGCCTTTGTTTTCCCGGAGGGGCAAATCACTGAGTGCGCTATTCCTGCTCAGCTCCTTAATAGAGCATCCTCTTATCGCCAGCTCCTGATCGAAAAACTGTCAAATCAGGATGACGAGATGGCAGATCTTTTTCTGACAGGTGGTGAATTCTCCGCTGAACTCCTGCGCTTTTCCGCGCGCCGGTGCGTGCAGAAATCCCTCATCACCCCTGTTTTTTGCGGTTCAGCATACCACAAGATCGGTATTGAACCGCTTCTTGACGCTGTCGGAGCTTACCTTCCCAGCCCGCTCGATTCCGGAGCTGTAAAAGGCACTGATCCTGATGCACCTGAAGTTATATACACCAGAAATCCTTCCCCGTCCGAGCCTCTCAGCGCTCTGGCCTTTAAAATCATTCATGATCCGTTTGTTGGCCAGCAGGTGTTTACCCGCATCTATTCAGGAGTACTGCATCAGGGAGAAACCATACTCAACGCCACTACCGGAGAAACAGAACGCGTCCTTCGAATCATGCGCATCGCGGCTAAAGAGCGTATTGACATTTCTGAGGCCGGACCCGGGGAAATCGTCTCTCTGATCGGATTGAAGAAAACCCGCACCGGGCATACTCTGTGTGACCAGAAAGCGCCTCTTCTTCTTGAAGCAATTTTAGTTCCCCAGACCGTGATATCAATCAAGGTCTCTACCGCCAGCCAGAAAGAGATGGAAAAACTGCATTCCTCGCTTAGGAAGCTCTCCATTGAAGACCCTTCTTTCCAGGTTCGCATACTGGACAGAACGAGCGAAACCGTCATCGCCGGAATGGGGGAACTGCATTTAGAGATCATTGTCGACAGACTCAAAACTGAATTTGGGGTTGAAGTGGCTGTCGGCAAACCCTCAGTTGAGTATCGGGAAACAATCACCTCGTCCGCTGAATTCGAATACAAGCATGTCAAGCAGTCAGGCGGGCACGGTCAGTATGCTCACACCGTGATCCGTGTCGAACCCGGAAGTGAACCCGGGCTCGAGTTTGAAAGTCGTATTATCGGCGGCTCCATACCTCAGGAATACATCACGCCTGTTCGCCGCGGGATTGAGGATTGCATGATCAAGGGTGTACTGGCTGATTTTCCTGTGACAGGGGTCAAGGCTTCATTGCTGGACGGCAGCTTTCACGATGTCGATAGCTCGGATCTGGCTTTTCGGACCTGCGCAGCTGTCTGCTTTAAGGAAGCCTTCCGCAAAGCCCGGCCCGCATTGCTTGAACCGGTCATGTCTATTGAAGTCACGACACCTGACGAGCATATCGGCGACATTTCCGGAGATCTGGCACGCCGTCGCGGAAAAGTCCTTTCTCTGCGGCGCTTCAGGAAAGGTTTCCAGAAAATGTCATGCGAAGCCCCTCTTGCAGAGCTCTTCGGCTATGCCACTAATTTCCGCTCCATGTCCTCAGGCAGAGCCACCTATTCCATGGAATTCAACCGCTATGCCCTGCTGCCGGCTAAGCTGATGGAAACCGTCCTTGCTGAGGCCAAGGAAAGACTTGGCAAATAAGCCTATTCCATTGCTTCGTTTTTGAGTAGAATTTCAATACATTGTTTGAAGAGCCTGATTTTCTGCAAAACTTTCTTTTTTTCCAACGCGTCCTTGATAGATTCTATGCTCGCGCTGAGTTTACCCATCTCAATCCTGGCGGTACGCAATGGCGTCGCACCATTGCTGTTAACAGGACTGACATCAGATATCTTTTCTAAGAGAATCTTCAACGCCTTGACATTACAGGCTTTCACCGCAAAATGCAGCGGTGTTTCACCTGATCGGTTCCGCGTTTCGGCCATCGCCCCATTGGCAAGCAGGATACTGACCTTCTGTCCTGTTTTATCCACCCCTGCGCTGTGCATCATCGCGGTGTTACCCTTATTGTTTTTAGCTTCCAGGTAAACCCCGTTATCGATCAGATATTGTGTATATTCCGGCAGACAGCGTATCAGCAGCGTATCGGTTTTTTCCGTGTCAAAAAGGCTTACTCCCTGCGAAACCAGCTTTTGGATGCCTTTGATATTGCCTGAATTGGCCACCAGCTTAAACAAAGCATTGACCTTTTTTTTATTGGCCGGGGCCTCGGTCGCTCCACGGTTCACAAGATAATCGCAGAGATCAGCGGAGGGGCAGACCATCAGGGGTGTACGACCGTATCTGTTGACAGCGTTGATGTCAGCCCCGTGTTCCAGGAGCATTTCGATCAGTTGCTGCGTGTATTTACCGGCACCGCTTTTTTTCAGGCTGTTGCGGACCAGGGTGAAAACAGGCGTTTCCAGAGCTTTATTGCGATGACCGGGATCAGCCCCGTAATCAAGCAAAAGCTTCATGACTTCGGGAACAGTCGCGAATCCGAGAGGGTTGTTCCCGTTACTATCCGAAAAATCAGCATTCACGCCTGAGGCGAGAAGATGCTCAAGCACATCAAAGGGCCGGGGATAGAAAATCGCTGTGCGTCCGTAATTATCGGAAATTCCGAGCATCAGCCCCCTTGACATCATTTTTTTTAGTTGGTCCAGAGTTTTGACATAAAATGCCGCGTTCCTGCCGAATCGATTTTTGTTGTTGATGTTCAGGCCCTGTTCAAGAAGTCGGTCAAGAATTTCAAGATCAGTAGCAGGAATGACTTCCGGCGCGACAAAAGAATCGACTCCATCAGGAATTTCGATATGCTCAAGAAACAGGGAAAGCACTTCCGACCCCTGGATCAACGCCATGTCAAAAGCACTGAGCCCGAAAGAATTCTTCACTAAAGGATCTGCCCCGGCACGCAGAAGAATTTCAACCATTTTCAAGTCTCGAAACATCATGATTGCTGTGCGTCCGGCTCTGTCAACTGCTTCATGATCGGCCCCGTACGAGAGAAGAAGTTCCAGCATTTCAGGGTTCTTAGCGCATGAGATCGGGGTTCGTCCGCCACGCCCCGGCAGATTGACATCCGCTCCAAAAGAGAGCAGCAATCGAGCCTTTTCCAGAGATCGTGTTCTCATGAGCAGTGTGTTGCCATCGTCATCAATGGCGTCAGGGTCCAGTCCGGCCACTAAAAGATATTCGACTATGGCAGGTTTGTTGAACAGGAACAGGGCGTTTTCGCCTTTTTTTGACCTGAATTCGTAAAGCTCTGCCGCGAAAAGATAGGCGGTTTCGACATCTCTGATCAGAGAAGGGTCAAAGCTTTCCATCCTGACGCCATAGCTTTTCAGTAATCCTGCTGCTTCGTGCTGCCTGCCGGCCACAGCAGCTTCCAGCATGATCTCCAGAGTGTCCTGCGGAATGATCCCATATGCAACGGCGCTCATGATCGAACCGGCCATGATAGTGTCTTTCTTGCTCAGGCAGCGCCTGATGCCATTGACAATGAGTTCCCTGTTCGACCACTGATCTAACGCAGACATGAAAATCGCCATCATTTCCTGGTCTTTTCCAGTTATCAGTCTTAGAAAGATTGAACGCAGGTTTTTCGGTTTCACGCCGCTCAAGCAGCCGCTCCTGAGCGCTGCACTAAAGGATTGCAGATCACGGGTTTCGATCATGGCCATAAGACTCCTGCCTGTGACAGGAAAAATTGCGGTTTCAACAGTTGCGCTGCGAGCCAATGTAAAAGCACCAGAAGCAAAACAAAATATCAGAAAAATGAATTTCATATTCACCACAGCATCCAATATCTTTATCTTTCTGTTGAATAATACAGTCAGGCGCAAATATTGTACTAGATATCGCTCTCAGTTTCCACGCGCCGGACTTCTTGATTACTGTATTTCTTGACACTGCCTCGAGGGCAACTGTATGATGCAGTATATCTTTACTATGCAGATACGCGGTATATGATTTATGGTTGAACAGATCAAAAATGAAGCTTCCAGGCGCAGGACATTCGCAATCATCTCACATCCCGATGCCGGAAAAACCACGCTGACTGAAAAGCTTTTGCTTTATGGCGGAGCTCTGGAACTGGCCGGATCAGTCACTGCGAAAAAAAAACAGCGCGAAACAGCCTCTGACTGGATGGAACTGGAGAAAAAGCGCGGGATTTCCATTTCTTCCACTGTATTGCAATTCAATTACAACGGTTTTC
>JAQTRI010000065.1 GCA_028711905.1 Candidatus Wallbacteria bacterium
ATCTCGACAGCCGCGGAATCCTTGAGCGAAAAGCTGCTGCTCCCGTCAGTTGAATCGAGTGTGGCAGTGATGTCCGCTGCGAATGCCGGTAAAGGGATAAGTAAAATCAAGATGAGACAAACATGTTTGACCATCTGCAAATGTATCGGATGAATGCAGGAATCACAAATAATAAAATAAGTTTCCGGCCATAGTTATCCTCTGCTTTTCAGAAGTGCCAGCCGTTCTTTTAGAGATTTCTCGAACTCCTCATCCGACAGCGAAGGATCACGCAATTTCAGAAATGTTTCACAGGGAAGTTGCGGGCAAAGACCGCAGTGTTCCAGTTGCTTTTGGTTTGTGCAGCAGTCATAGACTGTGCAGACAGTCATGTCAGACCACTTGATCCAGAACGGATGACCTTCGGTCTGGCGGCAGCCGGTGCAGTCCTTGCCGCTGTGTGAGCAATCGCGACAGGACCATCCACAGGGGGGAGATGCCTTGGTATCGATCATTTTGCCTCCTCCAGATGCAGGCACCGCAGAACGCGAGGCGATCCTTAGTTCACTTCTAACTGGCCCGGCCTTTTCTCACCTGCTCAATGTATTCCTTAGCCGGGGGGACATTATCCACGACAAAAGAAATGTCCTTGCATGGGTACTGATCGCAAAAACCGCAGTTTTCAAGCTTTTTGGACTGATTACACTGGCGGATCTTGCACTCGTTCCAGTGGGAAAATTTTATGCCGTTTCCTTTGCAGCCTTCGCAATTGATGTGCTCGGGTCTGATATCGGCATGAAACTGCGCAGACCATTTTTTCGCGGTTTCCGCTCTCAGGGCATTATCGTTCTTTTTTGTGGCGAGAAAGGCTTCACAGGTTTCACATTCAAGACCGCAATACGATTTCATGGGACCTCCACAAATTAATCTGGATATTACAGTTATCTTACACAGCAGGCAAAGGGTTACTGGGTGAAAAAGTCGAAGATATTGCCGAGCATGCTGGAGTCGGCGGCGTAGAACTCGGTGTAGCGGCACTGTCTGCAGATCACGGTTGTGAAGCGCTTGGACTGGATATCGAAAAGTTTGGTGAGAAACCCGCCTGTGGCGCGCATCTCGCTCACTTCATACTCCTTATGCCCGCACTTGGGACAGGTGTAATTCAGGTTCATCGCTCCTCCTATTTCGGGAAAATATCGCCCGGAAAAAACACTGCATCATCGATTGTACCAGATTCGGGTCGCATAGATGTGAATTTCCATATCCTGGATCAAATTCTCCAGAGTAATGTAATCGCCTTCACGCTTCGCATCGCATCAGCTGCTTTGCTCTTCAATGCTGAGATATCTGTCCCAGATGTCCGCCAGAATAGACACAATGAGTTTTCCTTTGTTTTCCGGCATTCGAGCATAACGGGAGGCCACCGCAACTGCAGCGCCGCTTGACAGGCCGCATGAGATGCCTTCCTCCCGCAGCATGCGCCGGGTAAAGTCATAAGCTTCAGCATCGGTAACAGTCGCGATATCGTCTACAAGAGACAGGTCCAGCACTTCAGGAACAAACCCCGCCCCGATCCCTTGAATTTTGTGAGGTCCGGGCTGGGGAGGCGTACCGTTGCGGATCGCGGTTAAAACTGGCGAGGCGGCAGGCTCCACTGCGACCGACAGAATCTGCTTTCCCTTTTCCTGCTTGATGAAGCGGCTGACGCCGGTTATCGTTCCTCCGGTTCCGACCCCGGCGATGAAAATGTCGATCTCACCAGCAGTGTCGTTCCAGATTTCCGGCCCTGTGGTATTGAAATGAATCAGGGGATTGGCAGGATTTCTGAACTGCTGCGGCATGAAAAAGCTTTCAGGTTCTCCGGCAACGATTTCCTCGGCTTTTTCGATCGCCCCTCTCATTCCCTTGTTCCCATCTGTCAGAATCAGCTTTGCTCCGAAGGAATGAAGCATTTTTCTGCGTTCCATGGACATAGTTTCCGGCATTGTCAGTACCAGCGGGTAACCCTTGGAAGCGCAGACGAATGCCAGTGCGATTCCGGTATTGCCGCTGGTCGGCTCGATCACAGTAACCGCACTTGAACCGGGGTGAAGAATGCCGCGATTTTCAGCGTCCCAGATCATTGAAGCTCCGATCCGGCATTTGACAGAATTGGCCGGGTTCCTGCCTTCGATCTTGACTGCGATTCTGCCTAAAAAACACTTTGAGATGTTGTTCAGCAAAACAAGCGGGGTGTTGCCGATACTCAAGGCAACGCTCTGAAAAATCCGTTTCATTCTGCCTCCTGATTGTTCAAAACTGATAAAAAATGCCTGAATTCAACTTGCTTCTTGTCCAAGTGTAAAGCTTGTCGATCCAGGATTCCACATTTTTCAATCAACTGCGCCTCTGAATGTCATCATTCATGTGGATAAATCTGCGGAATCCCGAACCTGTAACATCAAGCAGAGAGCTGCGTATACCTTAACCGTGCTTAGGGCGGCTTAATGAAGCCCGATTGAGGAAACTTCTCTCAGTTCCTGCCTCAGAATCTCCAGTGCTGCACTATCTCCAGAGAGATCATGCATGACCAACGGTGCGCTGATATTGAGCTTCTGTAGAGCCAGTTTTCCGACAACGCCCATCATGCGCTCGATTTCCAGCCTGACGATCGAGGCTCTGCCGGGCTCCGCGTCCGGAAGTTCGCGTTCGAGAGCCGCCAGATGGGCGGCTTTCTCTGAAAGTCTCGGCAGGAGCAGGTCCGCTGACTTTCTCAGGACCGCGGTTCTAGCCTGGGCCGAGCCGATGCCCTCCAGCCCGAAGGCCAGATATACAGCCTTATATAGACCTGTGTCTACGAACAGTCCGCCGCAACCGGAGGAAACTGCGCTCCTGCTGCTCACAGCGTACTGAAAAATGGCCTGTGCCGGGGCCACGGCATCGATCTCGTCCGGCCATCTCTGATTTCCGGCACCGTCGCCTCCCGTAATGGCGAAGTCCGTTCCCTGCATGGCGTTACACCCGAGGATTCTGTGCATGCAGATGTTGTCCTGGACATACCAGCTGTAGAGGTATTCCTTGAAGAAAGCGGTATGGCCGAATTTTTCGCCCAGATCCTGGCCTGAGATGAACAGCGAACCTCCAGAGGTCAGGTATTCGATCAGTGCCTCAGGATCGACAGCCGGGGAATCGTCACTGGCCGGGATAGCGACAAAGACCATTGCATAGCGTTTCAATATGTCGGAGGCAGCCGGTCCTTGGAACAGCGAGTCCCACTGGTCGAACCCGAAACCGGCCGACTCCAGGGCCCGGGTATAGTATTGAACACATTCGTCTCCGGACTTCCTGGCGAGCAGGAGAACGGGATGAGTGGTTACGAACGGTTTGCGGACTACCAGGGGGTAGTCCCTGTCGATCAGTCTGTCATTCAAAGTGATCCGGAGATTGAGGTGCACGACCTGATTGGCCTGGCATGTCCCTGAAACGCGTACCCTGAGCCCATCGATCCGAACCGCTCCGAAGGCCGGGACATCCGGTATAGCCGCGTCACACGCATCAATGTCTACGAAAGGGCT
The DNA here is from genome assembly GCA_028711905.1 of Candidatus Wallbacteria bacterium. Lineage (GTDB taxonomy): Bacteria > Muiribacteriota > JAQTZZ01 > JAQTZZ01 > JAQTZZ01 > JAQTRI01. The sequence continues at coordinate 3,534 of JAQTRI010000065.1, forward strand.
GTCCGGTACAATGGACAGGGTTGCCCCGACTCCGGTTCGCGCACCTTCATTGGAGATCTCGATCATGAAGTTCACGGTTTCCCCGGCAGCAATCACACTGTCGCCGTTTTCGTTCAGAGCAGTGACTTTCCTGATTTTTAGAATCGGGCGTTGAGGGAGACAAAGATCCTCGATAAATCCGTCCCATGCCGTATCAACGGCGAATTTTAGTCCGCTGTAAGCGGTTTTCAACTCCTGGTTGTAGAATTGCCTGTCCGGAATGTAGATGGATAGTCCTCCGGCTCTGCCGATAAAGCGTCCGGTCCCGGCTGCTGCGGTGATCACCGGTGATTCTCCCCTGAGCAGGGAGAGCATCTCCCCGGCTTCTGATTTCACTTCCTGATCAGCTGCCAGTTTTTCAATCCTGGACAGGTAATCGCACAAATCCTTGTAATCGCCGACCGCGAATTCCTGCGCCTGCGAGGCGGCAGCTACATAGTCGCACACTGAGTCGGGGTGCTCCCGCAACAGATCCACAAATCCGGTCAGCTTCGGCATCATGTTCTCGAATCTCCGGCAGTCGATGGCAGAGAGAGTCACATCGTTGATGCCCTGGGTTCCGCCGTTGTAGGAATCGGCGAACAATCCGACAATAGTCCTGCTCAATACTGCCGGAGTCATTCCCGGATCAGCGGTGAGCGCAGCTAAGAATACATCATACGGCCAACCTGTACCCGGCTCGGTGTGTTCGGAAAACACCATGTATCCGGCATCGCCTGCAGTTTCGTGCGCCACTTCAATCATGCCCATCAAACAGGCATCGTAGCCGATGATATCGACCCTGCGGCCGATGTGATCGTGCATAGCCTTAGACAAAAAACCAAGTTCCTGAGTTTTGATCGTGCGACCGCTCTGAGCATCGCTCGAAATGCCTTTGAAAAGAGGTGGTCCCTGTTTTCTCCAGCCCGAACCGTGGCTCCAGATGATGTACAGATAGTGCCGCGCCGGATAGTGGGTCACACTCCAGCGGAAAAACTCGAAAGCCTCCCGCCAGTCACCCATGTCGATTTCACCGACCTGCTCGGTGACGACCGCGCCTTTGCCGATGACATGACGCTCTGTGTTGTCCTTTCCCGAGTGATCCTGCAGCACAACGATTCCGATGCGCTCATCAGAGCCGATTTTCGCCATTTCAGCAACATCTTCGGAAGCGAATGAGTCGAGTTCATTGTCGCCGTTCATAAAGACCATGACGGTCCAGTTTTTTTCATAAGCAGCGAGCGGGAAGAACGCGGAGAACAGCGCCAGTGCGACCAGTAAAAGTTTCTTCATCATGCCTCCGGACTGAAACGCGTCAGAAGCGTTTAGTCTGAAACAAGTATATCCGGCATAAAGCAGAAGAGAAGTATCAAAGTGCGGCAGTTATTTTACGGTTCAGAACGCATCGAACTCTCCATAGCTGCAGCAAGCGGCGCATACGATCTTATTCGAATAACATACAGTCATGTAACTTTTACAGGGCTATATCCCAGGTCTATTAAAGACATGCCCTGACCTGCCGTTGTTTTCGTCTGCCTGCCATCGTATAATTCTGGTCATGGATACCTTGTCTGCAGACCATACCGGCCCCCTGGCATTTCTTTTTACCGACATCGAAGGCAGCACCAGAAAATGGGAGCAGCATCCTCAGGCCATGAAAATTGCGCTGGAACTGCATGATGAGATTCTGGCGCAGGAGATTCGTTGCGCCGGAGGCAAGGTCTTCAAAACAGTCGGGGACGCTTTCTGCGCTGTCTTTGGAACTCCTGAAGGTGCCGTCACTGCCGCTGAATCAATCCAGCTGCGCATATCAAAAGCCAACTGGGGAGAAACCGGTGAATTGAAAGTCAGGTGCGCAGTGCATTGCGGACCTGCGATTGAACGCGACAACGATTATTTCGGCCCGACTCTTAATCGAGTGGCCAGGATCCTTTCAACCGGTCACGGAGGACAGATCCTGCTCTCCCAGGCTGCGGCCCAAGGGCTGGAATGCGTCCGCAGTTCTCTTTCCGATCTCGGTGAGCACCGCCTCAAAGACCTGGAACGGCCGGAGCGTATCTCCCAGCTCAATGTCTGTGGGCTGGAGCAAAAATTTCAGCCCCTGAAATCCCTGAGCGAATTCAGGCACAATCTCCCACAATATCATACCAGTTTCATCGGCAGGCAAAGCGAGATCACCAGGATCAGGGAACTGCTCGAGGGAAACGGCATAGTTACGCTCAAAGGCTTTGGCGGGTGCGGCAAGACCAGGCTGGCTCTGCAAACTGCAGCTGATCTGTTGGATTGCTTTTCAGATGGGGTATGGCTGCTTTCGCTCAATACCCTTTCAACAGGACAGGAGATTACTGACCAGCTGGCTGCAGTGCTGGATGTAAGTGTGCCGCGCGGGCAGCAGCCCCTGGACTTCATTGTCCGCTTTCTCAGACAGCGTAAACTGCTCTTGATCTTTGACAATTGCGAACACCTTATCGATGATGCGGCCGGGATTATCGCTTCCGTTGCGGCCGGAGCACCTGGAGTCAGATTGATCGCTACTTCAAGAGAAAGCCTGCGAATAGACGGTGAAAGCGTGATCGAAATCCCTCCGTTCGCAACCAGTGATCAGGCTTGTGTCGGACCGCCGGAATCAGTGCTTCTGTTTCTCTCCCGCATGAGGCAGCCTCAACCTGCGACCGATCAGGATCTGAAGCTGATTGCCGGTATCTGCCGCCGGCTGGACGGTATACCCTTGGCCATAGAACTGGCGGCCGGGCTGACCTTTTCTTTGCCATTGCCGGTGATAGCCGAGCGCTTGGATCAGCGTTTTTCCCTGCTGGCTGCCGGTAAGAGAGGTGCTCCTTTACAGCACAAAACTCTGCGCGCAGCTATCGACTGGAGTTACGACCGGCTTGCGGCCGATGAACAAAGACTGCTCAGACTGGTTTCAGTGCTAAAATGGGAATGGACCATTGAGTCCTGCGAAAAAATCGCAGCTGTCAGCGGATTTGATCGCGCATCATTCCTACAAGGGCATAGTTCGCTGGTGGAAAAATCTCTGATCATGCCCAGGGAAGAGTACAGCCGTTTTTACCTGCTGGAAACCGTGCGCGAATACGCCGGGGAACTGTTGCGGGAGTCAGGTGAGCAGGCTCATGCCTTTGACATGACCGCCCACTTCTACCTTGACCTGGCTGAAAAAACCTCCTCGAGCCTGTTCGGCGACCACTTCCGGGCCATGGAGATCTTCACCGGCGAACATATGAACCTGTCGGCAGTCTGTGATGGTCTGGAAGCGGAGGGTGATGCGGAACACACTGCGATTCTGGCCCGGATAATCTGCGCGATGTATGAATACTGGCAGGCTGCAAGCTTAGACGGCGAGGCTGATGCTCGCTTCAAGCGCATCCTGACCAAAAAAAAGCTCCTGGCAAAAGAAAAGCTGGCCTGGGTGCTGGCCAACCGCGCCCGTAATCTCAACTCCCTTGGATTCTACGAACAGGCTGAAAATGCTGCTCTGGAGGCTTATAACCTCGCCTCAGGGTGCAATGATCAGGCAGCAGCCTGGGCCAAGCTTACCCACGGTGTTTCCTTAGTGTACAGGGGTCGGCACGCTGACGCCTTGGAGCAATATGTCGTCAGCCGGGAGCTGTTTGAAAAAACGGACGACCGGCTGGGATTAGCCTCGGTCATTGGCAATATAGGAGGTGTCTACATCGAAACAGGACGGCTTAACGAAGCCGAGCCTATGCTCGTGCAAGCCGGAGAACTGTACCGCCAAGCCGGAGACTTCAGGCGCTTAGCCTATGTCATGGCCAACATCGGGCAGATTTTCATGCTCAGGGACGAGCTGGAAAAAGCCTCTTTGCAGTTCCGGGATACCATAGCGCATCTGGAAAAGCACGGATGGTCTTGTTTCGTGGATCTCGGGTATACGCAGCTGGCTGTCATTGCGACCCACAAAGGGGATCATCAGTCGGCACTGTCGTATTCCCTGTCCGCACTCAAGGCTGTGCTTAGAACCCAGACTCTGGGGGTATGCGCAAGGTGTCTGACTGAAACCGCTGAGATCATGTTCAGGGTACACCGGGAAAGCGATGCCGCAGTTCTGCTGGGCGCTGCAGCAACTGTTGAAGAGCTGCTGAACACTACCGCACCGCAGGTCTTTTTCGAGCGCTGCTTAGAGAGATTCGCTCCTGAAGATAAACCCTGCAGCGTAGAAGTGCGCTCCGCCTTCGAGTCAGGACGGGAATTGCGCCTCAGCGACATCCTGCACTTTCTGGAAAGCGTTGGGCTGTGAGCGGGCTTAGGCCTTCGCATTAAACGCGTTTCTTGAAAGCTGTTGCGCACTGTGCAGCGCGCGGTGATTTCACTTCTCCGGATTGCCTGAACTGCGATGGGGCTGCTTTTGTCATCATCCGGCGTGACCATTTGGAATATTCTCGCAGCAGGTGACTTTAACCTTATCCCTGAGTCTGACGGAAAAGCCACAGGAGTACTTCGTCCGAAGAATATGTCATGGACCAGGAATTGTGGCCCACTCCGGGATACTCAGTGTATCTGACCGGAATTCCCTTTTTTTCGAGGGTTTCTTTCATGATTCTGGACAGTTCAGGCCTGACGACAGGATCGGAACCACCATGAAAGATCCAGACTGGAAGATTGATTGTCTTTTCCGCCTTCAGGGGATCTCCGCCTCCGCAAACCGGAACTGCAGCGGCAAACATTTCCGGTTTTCTCATGATCAGGTCCCATGTCCCGAAACCGCCCATGGAAAGACCTGTGGCATAGATCCTTTTCCGGTTGACTCCGTGCTTTGAAATTATATCGTTCAGCAGTTCGATGACGGCTTTCATCGGTTTTGACGGCCTGTCAGCCTGTCTGTATTCAGACGCCTTGTAGTCGCCGTCAACCCACAACCCGTTCTCAGGGCACTGCGGGACAAGAATAATGATTTTTTCATCTTGTTTTTTTACGAATGCGAGTATATCTGAAACCCCGTTCCAGAGCTGCTTCTCATTTTCACTTCCCCGCTCACCCATGCCATGAAGAAAAAGAAGCAACCCCGGGCCCTCAGCGGGGGCATCTCCACCAGGGGTATAAATCCTGAAAGGCAGGGAGCAGGATGCACTCTCGAAAAAGCCGACTTGGAATTCAGATGGTTCGGCCATGATAACTCCTGTCGTAAAAGTGTTCAGGCACATGATGATCAATGATAGTTTAAAAAATTTCATTGTTGTTTCCGGCTAGTTTTACAGCGCAATAGAGACCAATATAATATGTTTTCCATCATCGGTACTTCTGCAGCTGCTCCTGCACCCAGTAATGGCGCACTGCAGAAAGGCGGCCTGCAGCCGATCGCAGTCGCAGCGATGATCGCGCAGAAGCAGATGACTTTCTGAACAACCCCGGCCTTCATGTCTGTGAGCCTTTCTGATCCGGAGGAGCGGGGAACGCGACCATCAGAGCATTACCCTTCACTTCCCCCATTTTCCGGAATCCAGCTTTTTCGTACGCCTGCAGAGGGCCAAGCCAGGCTTCTCCAGGCGAGGAACCGTAGTTCTGCTTCGGATAGGCTTCGATTTTTTTGATACCAGCGGTTTTCATCTCGTCAAGAATCAGCAGCAGGAACTGGGCACACAGTCCTTTCCCCCTGGAAGAGGGGATGATTACCATGCAGGTGATGGCCCAGGTGCCCGGTTCAGGGATCAGGCCGAATGAGGAAAGCAGTTTAGGCAGACGATCTCTCGGCCCGGCCTGGCACCAGCCCACCGGGACACCGTCCGAGTAGAGCAGATAACCATCGAATTCGCCCCTGGAAAAAAGTTCGTCCCTCAGCGACCTGTTCTGCTCAGCACTCCGCTGATCCCATCCGTCCCATGTCGGCACATGCCAGGCCACGCAATTGCACCAGCCCTCGCCGCTTTCCGGAGAATGCACGGTGTAGAAGTCCGGAATCAGTTCCCTGCAGATACGCCTGACTTTCAGTTCCGTCACCGGGCTGCTCGACTTTTTCTCACCTGCTCGATGTATTCCTTAGCCGGGGGGACATTATCCACGGCAAAAGAAATGTCTTTGCATGGGTACTGATCGCAGCAACCGCAGTTTTCAAGTTTTTTGGACTGATTGCACTGGCGGATCTTGCACTCGTTCCAGTGGGAAAATTTCCTGCCGTTTCCTTTGCAATTGATGTGCTCGGGCCTGATGTCGGCATGGAATTGCGCAGACCACTTGTTCGCGGTCTCAGATCTCAGGGTATTATCGTTCTTTTTTGTGGCGAGAAAGGCTTCGCAGGTTTCGCATTCAAGACCGCAATATGATTTCATGATAACCTCCGTCAGCCGTGATTCTACCCTGATTCTAACTGTTTCCGCCGTTTTTCACAACCAGGTTTATTGGCGCACTTACACACAAGCTGGTGCGTTAGCCTATTTTTTTAGGAGCTCTACCGGGTTGATCTCGATGCCGATGTATACATACAGGGTTCATATCCGGACCGGCTGGCTCAGGGCAGTTTTTTGATCCCTGCATACTCCTCGACCGGCACCTTGACGGTTCTAGTTGCTTTTTTACCGTTGTTGCAGATGGCGTCGAAATCCTGCTCGATTCTCTTCAGAACGACTGATGCAAAAAAACGCTCGCCGCAGTACTCGCATTCCACGCAGGGCACATTGTTGACAAGCAGCATTTTCCCGTTGTGCCGGTATATGTACTGAACATCGCAGTTCCGGAAATTCTTGTTGCCGCAGAAAGTGCACTTTTTGATCATTTGCTACCCCGCTCAAAAGGTGTAATAAACTTCGGCGGTCCTGGAATGTAAACCGTGATGATCACGATAGTACCACCCTGACCGGCGCATACAGTATGAATCGGCTTACCTGTGCAGGTGAAGCCGGCTATGAGACAACTCGCGCCTCTCTGATCATCGCAGTATTCCTCCAGAATCCGACCTTCAAGTATGGATTCTTCAATTTCCGAGATGGTCAGATCGTCGCTCATCCTCTCTTCGTCGGCATGCTGCGAGAAGAAGTAATTGCCTGAGCGGATGATGCCTTGGATGCGCGAGATTTTCATGTAACTATGGTAATAGTTTTCAGCTGGTGCGTCAATGGGAATTCGCTCGCCACTTTATGTGAAACTTCCCCACCGCGCACCCGATACTCGGTAAACAGATCCTGCCGCTCTGAGTTTTCGTTGATCTGTCTGACGCAACTTTTCACAGCATCAACCACTCTTCAATGTTTTACTCATCAGCTGACGACAGTCGCTGAAGATTTTCATCATGCTGACAATCACCACAATGAATTCCAGCCTGCCGAGAAGCATGGCGATGATCATGGTCCAGAGCGCGGTATCAGCCATCGATGCTGAAGTCACTCCAACCGAAAGCCCGACTGTTCCAAGAGCCGAAGCGAACTCGAAGAGCGAATCGGACAGAGTGTAACCACAACCGCATAAAATCAGCACACCGAGCAGGTAGGTGGCAATGTACAGGGAAATAAAAACCAATACATGGCGCATCCTGGTGTCATCCAAAAATACGCGCTTATCACCCTCCCAGACAGGACACTCCACAACTGCAGCGCCTGGCATGATGTGGCGCCTGATCTCCCTGCAGATCATCCGCCAGAGCAGATAGACCCGGAATTGCTTGATTCCGCCCGCAGTGGAGCATGTTCCGCCACCGATCATCATCATAATGATCATTAGGAACAAGCCGAAAGCGTTCCAATTGCCGTAACCGACTGTGGAAAAACCGGTGGTTGTGATCGCGGTCACTGTTTCGAAAACAGCTACCCGGACCGATTTTCCGAGTTGAGGGTAGATTGTCCTGCATGTCAAAATAAACAGGGCGCTGGAAGCAATAAGGATGATTAAAGCCAACAGGCGGACCTCGCCGTTTCTGGCTGCTGTGCGGAACCGGCCACTCCAGATGAACCAAGCTGTAACGAAGCTCAGATTGCCGAGGATCATAAGCGGCAGGGAAATCGCTTCAATTGCGGGAGAATCCCAGTAACCGATGCTTTCAACCCTGGTAGAAAACCCGCCTGTGGAAACAGCGGCAAAAGAATGATTGACCGCATCAAAATACGACATGCCTGCTGCCCAGTAAGCCACAATTCCAACAATTGCATAGCAGATATAGATGGCCAAAACTAAGCGCGCTGAACGGCGGACATGGGGAACGAGCTGATCGCTCCGGCCTTCAGCGCTGGAAATGCCGACTCCGACAGGGCCGCTGATCGCAGACATCATGATGATGGCCCAGCCGGCACCACCGGCAAACTGAATGATGCTGCGCCAGATCAGAATCATTTTTCCGGCCTGCGTCACATCGACAACTGAGAGACCGGTGGTGGTCCACCCGCTGACCGATTCGAACAGAGCCCGCGAGTAAGCGAGATTCAGGGCTGACGCAAAAGGCCATGCCGAAAACAGGATCACCACGACCCAGCTTAAAAGAACGATGATCCCGCCTTCCTGGATAGTCAAAGGAATGTCTGACGGGCAACGGAACCGTTTGTGCAGAGCGAATCCCAGAAGGAAAAGGCAAACCGCAGGCAGCCAGAACGACCTTGCCGCTATTGCATCTTCCGGAAATGAAGGGAGAACAAGAAGCGGCAGCAGCATCACCAGACCGGAGCAGAGCAGAATCTTTCCGACTGATGAGGCGATCAGCGAATAGCGTTGCTTAAGATATTCCCGTTCCCGCAAAGAACAGCCCCCTTCAAACTTGATCTCCGGTGAAGGCCTTGAGCACAGAACCATGGTTCTCAGGCAGAG